>NZ_SDIK01000009.1 GCF_008016795.1 Prevotella brunnea | reverse complement strand
GTGGGCGTTGACGGATTCGAACCGCCGACCCTCTGCTTGTAAGGCAGATGCTCTAAACCAGCTGAGCTAAACGCCCTTAATTTTTATTTCATCGCTGCACCTCAATGGAGTATCTCTCCTTCCTCTTTGAAGTGGGCGTTGACGGATTCGAACCGCCGACCCTCTGCTTGTAAGGCAGATGCTCTAAACCAGCTGAGCTAAACGCCCTTACTTTCGTAAGCGAGTGCAAAGATAGATATTTTTTATTTATCCTCCAAATAATCCGTACAGTTTTTAAAATAAAAAGGTGTTTGCCCTTTTGGACAAACACCCTATACATTTAATAACTCCTTGAATTAGTCTGTAACCTGAACAGTTGCACGACGGTTGAAAGAGATAGGAGACAATGTGTCTACGCCACCCTTACCAACAGTTGTAATCTTGCCCGGCTCAACACCCATCTTCTCAAGCTCACCTGCTACAGTCTTAGCACGCTCTTCAGAGAGCCACTGGTTGTGGTCAGCCTTACCTGTTGCGCTGTCAGCGTAACCGGTTACGAGGAGGTTGTTGTTGTTGTCGATAGCATACTTGGCAAGTGCCTGTACGTTTACGAGATCCTTCTGAGAAGCGATGTTGGTCTTGTCAATGTTGAAGAACACTGAGATTGGAGTTGTAACCAATTCCTTAACAGACTCGCTAACGGTTTCTACCGGTTTCTGGTTTGCAAGTTCATCGCGGAGACGAGCGTTCTCTGCTTCAGCATCGCGAAGGCGTGCATTCAAAGCATCAAGAGCAGACTGGTGCTGTGCGTTGATAGCCTCTACGTCCGGAGTCTTGCTCCATGTGTTTTTGCCGAGGTTGAAGTTCAAACCCAACTCTGCATAAAGGTTGTTATCGTGAGAGTCCCAACCACGGTTGCCGACATACTGATCGTATCCGTCAACATCGCCTTCATAACGATTCCATCCTGCTTCAAGATAGATGCGAACAGCGTTGCTCAAACGCCAAGAAGACTGGATACCTGCACTAAGACCCATGCCATAAACGTTTTTAGTCATAGAGCGACCTACGCCACCACCGGCAAATGGGATAAGATTCCATACACGATTCTCGTTGTAACCGCAGAACAAGTTGCTCAAGTTGAACATGATCTGTTCCTGGAGAATCCAGTATTTGTTATCGATATCGTATTCTGTGTTGCGAGCATCGCTGACACGCTTACCCCAAACTCCTTGGAACTTCGTACGAAGACCGATACCCGGAGTGAACCATTTACCAATGGCAACACCTACTCCCGGTTTTGCGCGGAAGCTCTTAAGAGGACTCTTGTCCAAATTACGACCATGTTCTTGACCAGAATACCATGCATTCCATTCTGCACCTACCTGCAAAAACCAATTGTGCCAGAAAGAATTTGTAGCGACACTGTACTTCTCAGCAGGTACGTCGTTCTGAGCAAATCCGGCTACAGTTGCGCCGGCAAATGCCAATACCATTAATAATTTTTTCATAACCTTTATTTATTAAACAATCAAAAATATCAATCAGTAATTAGTAAGTTTACACTCATAATCATGGGCAAAGGTAACAATTAATTTTCAATACCATATAATTTCATGAAAAAAAAGTCCAATTTTAGTAAAAAAAAACGTGATACTATCAAAAAATCAGTCTTTTCCGAACAAATGTTCAATTTCTGACTGCTTTATTATCGCGATTATGGGATGCCCGTCAGGTGTATAATTGACGTTTTCGCATACAAAGAGTTGATTTACCAAATTTTCCATTTCCTCGTTACTCAAGATTTGTCCTTGGGGAATGGCGGCACTGCGCGCCAGCGTATGCGCCAACGATTGATTAACACTCTCTCCGGGTTTCTGATTGGTTTCTTTCAATGCCACCAACATCTCGGGTATGAGCGTCGCAACATTCAGTCCCTCTATCCCGGAAGGAACTCCATTGACGGCATAGCTGCCACTTCCCATGGAACTGAGGTCAAAACCTAAGTTTTGTATTTCGGGCAACACGTCCCGCAACAGCATGTCGTCTTGGGGTGAAAAATTTATCATCTCGGGAAAGAGCAATTTCTGTGTATGTGTCTTACGCTCCTGCATTCTACGCAAATAAGATTCGTATAAAACGCGCACGTGAGCACGATGCTGATCGATAAGCATGAGTCCGGACTTCACGGCAGTCATCACGTATCTTCCTTTATATTGATAATGTATGGGCGATTTATCTTCAAAAACGCTATTGGTAGCTGTACTCGCTTCATCCGACTCAAAAAGCACCTGTTCGTTTTGAGGTTCGAGGGGGATGTTCTGGTTGTTACTACCTTTTGTTCCCCCCGGCAAACTCGCATAGAGTTTTTCCCATTCACTCTTGGAAGAAGAGGAGGCAGGAGTCTCTTTGAAGGGATTATATTGAGGATTATAACTAATTTTGGGCACGGCAGTTCCGAGATTGGGGTTAAAGACCGGGATGTCGGGTTTTCCTTCGTTATCGAAATCAATGGTAGGGATATCATTAAAGCGCCCTATTGCCTCTTTCACTCCTGCCAAAAGAATTTGCCAGACGGCCTGTTCGTTTTCAAATTTTATTTCTGTCTTGGTAGGATGGATATTCACATCAATATTTTCTGCCGGGACATCAAAATAAAGAAAATAGGGGATTTGTTCTCCTGCAGGCAGTAGTCGCTCGAAAGCCGATATCACTGCTTTATGAAAATAAGGGTGCTTCATGAAGCGATTATTGACGAAGAAATATTGCAATGCGCCTTTTTTCTTCGATGACTCCGGCTTGCCTACATATCCATGGATTTTACAAAGCGTCGTATCTACCTCCACCGGTAACAAATCTTGGTTGATTTTCTTTCCGAAAACATCCACAATCCTTTGGCGGATATTCCCGGCCTTTAACGACATCATCTCCACTCCGTTACTATGCAATGAGAACGAAACATCGGGATAGACCAACACTATACGTTCAAAAGCTGTGATGATATTATTTAATTCAGTGGTATTCGTCTTTAGGAATTTACGGCGCGCGGGAAGATTGAAGAAAAGATTTTCTATCTTGAAATTACTTCCCACCGGGCATGAGCAAGGTTCCTGACCGGTGAAACGACTTGCCGCCAACGTCAGCATCGTACCAATGTCTTCGCCCACCTGTCTGGTTTTCAATTCTATTTGCGCCACTGCCGCAATTGATGCCAAAGCCTCACCTCTGAAGCCCATCGTATGGAGAGCGAACAAGTCATCAGCTTTTCTAATCTTCGATGTCGCATGGCGTTCAAATGCCAATCGGGCATCTGTTTCCGACATTCCCTTCCCATTGTCAATCACTTGTATGGACGTTCGCCCGGCATCAACCACCAATACATTTATATGAGTGGCTCCGGCATCAACGGCGTTCTCCACCAACTCTTTCACAACCGAAGCGGGGCGTTGGATTACCTCACCCGCCGCAATTTGGTTGGCAACACTATCGGGTAAAAGTTGTATCACATCATTCATAGACATCTTATATTAAAAACAGCAATAGAAACATCAACGACAACGCGAAGATAGCACTCACGCCCACACTCAAGAGCATCCGCATAGAAGATTTCTCGCGATTTCTTCTCCGAAAGTGAAAGAACGCATCAGAACAATGACTTTCCGTCCGCATTATCGTAACGTCATCTCCGCGTAATCCCAATTCCTGCTTCGCCTTCTGTCTTAACTTTTCCAATTTCTCTTTTCGTTCGTCCACATAGATGTAGTCGTGATGAAAATGACGGGGCTTGAGTTGATTAAAGAAGAGCATGACTTGTCTCAGTATTTAATTAAGAATGGTCTGGCGAGGAGGAGCTGCAACGGGCTTGGGAGCAATGTCCGCATCGCCTTCGCGTCCCACTCGACGGAAAATATCGAATTTATCGCGCGGTCGCATATCTATATACCACTTAAAATAACGCAATTTCAATTTATCAGGTGGGATTTGCGTCATAGGATACGCCGTAGCATTAAACTTATTTGTCCATATCTTTTCCAATTTCCTATCAGGTCGCATATACGCCCGCAGGGTATCTGTTTCCAAATAATTGAGTGCCATCAGCGTACTATCTTTATCATCTATGGGAAAGAACACTGTCAAGACATTACCAATGGCTTCTCCCCACCGTACATTTCCTCCTTCAAAATAAGCATTCATACGTTTTGAATACACTTGGTTGTAATGTATCTTATCCTCCATCTCCTCTATGGACGATGCGTTACCCAGCAGATAGGCTTTGCGGATGGTGGAATCGTTCATGAACACTTTGATGGAATCGCCCAACATTTGGCGATTGCCGGTCCAAACAATCGGGCTCTGATACATGGTCATGCAAGAGTCTCTTGAATTAGCTATCAAAAAGCCACAGATAGCTTGTATATCGGTACGAAAAGCGCGAACATTATTTACGCCATACAACTCACGATACATCTCCGGGGTGTTCATGTTGAAGCCTTTCATGCTGATGGTGTCGGCGTGAACAAACAGCGTATCGCCTTTCGAAAATTCTTTTGCCACCGGACCGGGGGTTCCCCCATAGGCGATGGCAGCAGAGTCTGTGTAATGTACATAATCTCCTTGAAAAGCGTGTTTACGTTTCTCATCAAGATAATATACATTACCATTTCCTTCTCCTTCGTCTGATTTGCTGTTATAGATAAGGTTATCGCCAACGATGGTTCGCATCTTTGCCCTATCCACAATTTTCACATTACCATGTCCTTCACTATGTCCGGTCTGTGAATTGTAGATGACGTGATCGCCAATGATGGTGCGATTTTCCTTGTTATCAATAATCTTCACGTTTCCGAAACCTTCAGTATAACCTTTCCTGCTGTTATAGGTGATATCGTTGCCGGTCATGATTCGTTTGTTCACCTTATCAACTATTTTCACGTTGCCGTGTCCTTCGGCTTCTCCCGTAGTACTGTTATAGATGATATTGTCGCCTTGCACATCGCGTTCACGCGACTTGATGGTAGAAAAGCCTTGTAGTTCCATGTGGTCGGTGATGCTGTTATAAGTGCCATCGTTGGTATTAATGACCTCACCTTTCCGAGTTCGTATCACCGATTTCCCCACTACGTGCATCAAGCCTGTTTCCGTATTTCCATGTGCCGTAGGTGTGCTGATTTTATATTTTGGCGTAAAAATAACCACGTTATCATAGAAATTCGCATCGTGGGTTTCCGTATTGTAGTCTCCCTTGTCTGCCACGACCGTATTCCCATTGAACACCAACGTTCCTCTACCACCGAAATAGTTCCCCACATTTGAAGCCATATCGTAATCCAAGCTGTCGCAACGAAGCGATCTGTTTCCTTTCCGCAGATGTACCTTCCCTCTTGCCCGCATCATTTGAGAAAATCCCTCGTAATAGGCGCGTGAGCAATTGAGATGGGTTCCATCTTTGCGCTTCAAATCAACATGCCCGAATGCTTGAAAAGTATTTTCCCGTTCATTGAGAAATGCACTATCGCAAAGCAAAGTCATGTCTTTATAACGGAACTTCACGTTTCCTTTGGCAATCTGAACATTAGGCAATTCATACTGGTTCATGCGCAAGTTATCGGCATGGTCGATATAGACTTTATCGCCTTTCTTCTTATTTTTTGCCTGAGCGGAAACAGCAAGCGATACACTTAGCCCAAACAGGCATAGAATCACGATAGTTAAGATTCTATGCCCGCATTGCTCGGTCTTCATTTTGATTTTCGGAGTCATCGTTTCCAACCTTCGTATTCAAAATCGCAATCCCGATAACGAGGATTCATTCTCACGTATGTGTCTTTTATTTTCTTCACCACCCAGTCATGAATGATTTGCTGTCGGCGTTTCACCGTTACAATGTCTTTCATTGCCTGAAAATCTTCCGTAATGGTTGCCCTATGTTCCTTGACCCTGCTTCTGAGCTTGACAATGGCACAAATTGTTTTCCCTTTTGCATTCGTCATAACGAAAGGTTTTGAAATCTCGCCAACCTGCATAGTCTCAACCATTCGTGCTATATCGGGAGGAAGGTCGCGCATGGCGAAACGAGAAGTGCGCGCGTTCTCCGACGAGTTCACCATCAATCCATGATTATTTCTTGTGTCTTTATCATCTGAAATATAAGCCGTAGCTGCCTCAAAAGTAAATTTTCCGTTCTTTATATCAGTCGATATGGAGTCCAAGCGGTGCTCCGCAGTGGTGATAGACTCTTGCGACACTTTGGGCTTCAACAAGATATGCCTGCAATTGATCTTATCGCCTCTACGGTCGATCAATTGGATGATGTGATAACCAAATTCGCTTTCCACCACTTTTGATATTTTTTTCGGATCGGTGAGATTAAAAGCTGCCGATGCGAAAGCGGGATCGAGCATTCCACGCCCCATATATCCGAGTTCACCACCTTGTCGCGAAGAGCCCGGATCTTCGGAATACAGACGAGCAAGGGTTTCGAATGAGGTTTCCCCCTTTGTTACTCGATCTGTATAATCGCGAAGTTGGTTCTTTATCCTGTTGATTTCTTCCTGCTCTACTTTCGGTGTTTGGGTTAAAATCTCCACTTCCACGGTCGTGGGTATCATCGGAAGACTGTCAGCGGGCAGTTTCCGGAAATAATCGCGCACCTCTGCAGGAGATACCTTTACATCGCTCACCAATGTTTCTTGCATTTTCCGCACCAATTCGCGGTTTTTGAAGTCATCGTGCAAGTCGCGTCGAATTTGCGACAGGCTCTTGCGTTGATATTCTTCCAATTTCTCTTTTGAGCCAATCTGCGGCATGGAAATCCAATAATTGATTTGCTGATCCACACCTTGCGCGATTTCCGCCTCTGTTACGGTGATGCTATCCAATGCTGCCTGATGCAAAAACAACTTCTGAACAGCGATTTGTTCCAGTATGGCACATTCCGGATTTCCTTTCCAATGCATACCTTCCGCTTCACCTTGCAGTCGCATCATTTCCATTTCAGACTTCAAGATGGGTTCATCACCTACCACCCAAACCACTTCATCGACAACACTTTCCGGATTGACTGTCTCTGTCTGGAGAGAGTCTTGCGAATGACGCGAATTGGATTGAAAGAACATCTTTGCCTGCAAACTCGTTACCGACATGACCAAGCCTGCAAGAGCAAGCGCGAGACTATGTTTTTTTATCTTCATAAACTTCGTTTTACATCAATGCTTGTTTACCGTGGCAAGTACGTCGCGATGGATTGTAACGGCATACTTCTTACGCAAAGTGGCTACCCATTCCTTTTCGAGAACTTCTTGATAATCGGCAATGACCTGTCCGCGTACATCGTCCAATTCAGCCGGTGCTTTCAGTTTCTTACCATAAATCGCATCAATGGGATAATCTTTTAATGGTTTTACTTCCACATTCTTTTTAAACACCTTTCGGTCGATGAGTGGATTATCACCTGCTTTAAAGATACCTTTTTCCACACGTATCCGAATGACGCTATCGTTGTTGAAAGTGGAGCGCAACTTTTCCGCCCACTTGTTGAAGGGTAAGTTTTTCACGCAGTTTCTCACTGCGGCGATGTCAGCCTTATTCTTCACATGGTAAGCAATTCCCTTGAAACGAGGTTGCTCCCATTTATATTTCTTCTTGTTCTTCTTAAAATAAGTCTGCAATCCGTTCTCATCTTTGATAGCCTTGTCCCAAACGGTGCGCTTACTGATTTCAAAAAGCAACAATCCATCGTGGTATTCACGCACCAGATTTTTCAAATCCGGATCTTTTGCTTCGAGTTCCTCAAGTCGTCTATCCAACAGTTCTTCCGGAGTAACGCCGTTGCCTGCCTCCATGGAAAGCTGATTTAATTTCTGATTAATAATCTGTTCACGAAGATTGCGCACCTCGATGAAATGAAGAATATCTGCTTTCAACGAATCATAGGGCTGCATTTCCTCTTTTCCTATCATTTTAATGATATGATAACCGAATGGTGAAAGTACCGGACTACTGATTTCTCCGGGCTTCAGAAGCAACAAAGCATTTTCGAATTCCGGAACAGTTTGTCCCTTTGTTATCGGGGGCAATTCTCCACCTTTCACGGCAGAGCCTTTATCTCCGGAATACTTCCTTGCCAATTCTGCAAAGTCGGCTCCGTGCTTTAGAGCGTTATAAACGGAGTCAGCTTGATTTCTCACTTTAATCTGCTCAACATCGGACGCTCGCTGATTAAGAGAAAGCAAGATGTGGGCACAACGCATCAAACCTCCGGCAGCATCAATGCGTTGCTTTGTTTCCAAATAGATTTTCTTCGCCTCTGCCTCAACATCCGATTCATCAATCATTGTCGGACGAATTTGCTGATCGCGATAGGAAAGAAACTCTTGCTTGAAAGATTTCATCGTATCAAGTCGGGCATCTAATGCCGCTTGAACTTTCAATTTATAATTAATGAACAATTCAACGTATTCGTCAATACTCTTCTTGTCGATGACTCCCTTTGTATTGTTCTTGTTATAAGAATATTCAAACTCCGAACGACTTACGGGCTGACCGTTTATGGTCATGATGGTTGGGTCGTTCTGTGCCCACGCCATCGTACTGAAAAACAGCACAACGGCAAACAGTGTCTTTATTCTCATATCACATCTGTTCTTTCTTCATTTCCCTCTTGCGCGAGGATAATGTTTGTATGACTATAAAAAAACTTATTATATTTATTCGCTCCGATGCTCTTATCTATTCGGGACGTGAATAGTTGGGAGCCTCACTCGTAATGGTGATATCGTGTGGATGGCTCTCCATAACACCGGCATTGGTAATTCGCGTAAACTTCGCGGCGTGCAATTTCTTGATGGATTCCGCGCCACAATAGCCCATGCCGGAACGCAAGCCTCCCACCAACTGGTAGATTACTTCCTGAACGGTACCCTTGTAAGGCACTCTGCCGGCAATACCCTCCGGAACGAGTTTCTTGTTGTCGCTCACATCACTTTGGAAATAACGGTCGCGAGAACCATTTTTCTGTTCCATTGCTTCCAAAGACCCCATTCCCCGATAGCTCTTGAACTTGCGTCCGTTGAAAATAATGGTATCGCCCGGCGATTCTTCCGTACCGGCTACCAACGAGCCAATCATCACCGCGTTGCCACCGGCTGCCAATGCTTTCACGATATCTCCGGAATAACGCAAGCCTCCATCGGCAATCAACGGAACGTCTGTCCCTTTCAATGCGGAGCAGACATCGTAGATGGCACTCAATTGTGGAACGCCCACTCCGGCAACCACGCGCGTAGTGCAGATGGACCCCGGTCCGATTCCCACTTTCACGGCATCGGCACCGTTCTCCACAAGATACTTCGCAGCATCTCCCGTGGCAATATTCCCTACCACGACATCAAGGTTCGGGAAAGCAGACTTCACATCATGCAGCTTTCCGATGACGCCCTTGGAATGACCATGAGCCGTATCAATGACGATTGCATCTACTCCGGCATCCACCAAAGCCTGTGCACGTTCCATCGTATCGACTGTAACACCCACTCCGGCTGCCACACGCAGACGTCCTTTGTCATCCTTGCAAGCCATGGGTTTATCCTTTGCCTTTGTAATGTCCTTATAGGTAATCAACCCTATGAGGTGATTATCCTTATCCACTACGGGAAGTTTCTCTATCTTGTGTTCTTGAAGAATCTGCGAAGCCGCGCTAAGATTGGTTTGCGCGTGAGTCGTTACGAGGTTCTCCTTAGTCATCACTTCATCAATGGTCTTGTCGAAACGACGCTCGAAACGTAAATCGCGATTGGTAACAATGCCCACGAGATGATTTTCCTCATCAACAACAGGGATACCGCCAATGTGATATTCCGCCATCATTGCCAAAGCGTCTCTCACCGTCTTGCCTTTGCGAATGGTTACCGGATCGTAAATCATTCCATTCTCGGCGCGTTTCACGATAGCCACTTGGCGTGCTTGGTCTTCGATTGTCATATTTTTGTGCATCACGCCAATTCCACCCTCACGAGCAATGGCAATGGCCATGGCGCTTTCGGTAACCGTGTCCATGGCCGCGGTTACGAAGGGAATATTAAGCTCTATGTTACGCGAGAACTTGGTTTTCAACTCTACCTCTTTAGGCAGTACTTCAGAGTAAGCCGGAATTAATAGGACGTCGTCGTAAGTCAATCCGTCCATCACAATTTTATCTGCAACAAATGATGACATAGTATTTTTAAAAAAATTTATTGCGTGCAAATTTAGCAATAATAAATCATATCCATTGCTATTTTGCCGTTTTTCTATGATTTTATTAAAAGTATTTAACTACAAGCCCGAACTACCCCGCCAGACCAATAGTGTCCTAAATATTTTTATTCTATCCATACAAAGGCTAACTTTTGCTTTTCAAAAGCTTACCTTTTGCACTGCAAAAGGTCATGTATTGAGGCGCAAAAGCTTAGCTTTTAAATCATAATTCATATCATCTTGATTATCAACGGATTAAGGAAAGCACTTTTAATGCTGTTTTTGTCATGTAATTTCGTGGTGATGACAGGGCGAATGTTCGGTATCGGGAGTTTGTTTTCCACTGCCTGATTTTCTAAAACGCATTTAGGATACTTATTGCCAACAGAGAACAAATCCTTGACTCTTTTCTCGCAATATCACATTTCTTCTCTCTTGTCGTCAGATTGTTGAGCGAATATTGCAGAGTATGTTTTAGTTTGCCATCTCGGAAATGAACTTAATGCGCACCAATCGAATTTCCTCCTCCGTATAATCACCATCCAGCTCATTGATGGCTTCCTCAAGACTGTCTGTACTGCTGTTCATGAAGTAATCATAGATGTCGTCCACCTTATCTTCATCATAGATGTCTTCAAGGAAATAATCGATATTGAGTTTCGTGCCGCTATACACTATTTCTTCTATCTTGGTCAGCAACTCATCAAAATCCAGTCCTTCTGCTATCGCGATGTCATCGAGTGGCAACTTGCGGTCAATG
Source organism: Prevotella brunnea (assembly GCF_008016795.1). GTDB lineage: Bacteria > Bacteroidota > Bacteroidia > Bacteroidales > Bacteroidaceae > Prevotella > Prevotella brunnea. The sequence goes on along the minus strand of NZ_SDIK01000009.1, from coordinate 10,152 downwards.
CCTTGTATTATTTTCACTTTCTGCATAGAACGCTTAACGACCGTTCGCACGCGCAATTCTTCCGGACGCTCGATGCCTTTCTCTTCGCAATATTTCTTGATGAGCTTGCAAAATTCTTTACCGTAGCGTCTTGCCTTTCCCGCACCCACGCCCTGTATGTTCTGCAACTCATTTTCCGTGACGGGATACATCGTGGACATTTGCTCCAATGAGGGGTCTTGGAAGATGACGTAGGGGGGAATGTCTTGTTTGTGAGCCATGTTCTTGCGCAAGTCCTTGAGCATGGCAAACAATTCCGGGTCGAGCACGGCGGTTCCCGTTATCATTTCATCTTCGTCTTCCTCAGATTTGAATTCAGCATCCAACACAATCATAAATGAGGTTGGATGATTGACAAACCGCTTACCGGAAGCGGTCAGTTTCAGCAGGCCATAGTTCTCCACGTCTTTTTTCAAATAACCATCCAAGAGAGCTTGGCGAACAACGGGATTCCATATCTTGACATTTATTTTTTCTCCTGCTCCGAACTCATCCAGTTCATCGTGTTTATGGGCTTTTATATCATCCGTTGCACGCCCCTTTACAAAGTCGATGACATATTCCTGTCGGAAATTTTCTTTTAATGCCTTTACCGCTTGAAGCACGATGAGCAATGCCTGCCTGCCTTCTATCTTTTTCTTCGGATGCAGACAATTGTCGCACATACCGCAGTTATCTTTAGGGTAATCCTCCCCAAAATAATGTAGGAGCAGTTTGCGACGACATACCGACGATTCTGCATACGCCTCCGTTTCCTGCAAGAGCTGTCGTCCTATGTCTTGTTCGGCAACCGGTTTCCCCTCCATGAACTTCTCCAATTTTATGAGGTCGTTCTTAGAGTAGAAAACAATACAGATACCTTCTTCACCATCCCTGCCGGCTCGTCCCGTTTCTTGATAATATCCCTCAAGACTCTTCGGTATATCATAATGTATGACAAAGCGTACATCCGGTTTGTCTATACCCATACCAAAGGCTATCGTCGCCACAATGACATCTATTTCTTCCATCAGAAAGGCGTCCTGTGTCTTGGAACGCGTATCAGAGTCCAACCCCGCATGATACGGAGCTGCCTTGATGTCGTTTGCCTGCAACACTGCTGCCAACTCTTCCACTTTCTTTCGCGACAGACAATAAATAACACCACTCTTTCCGGAATGTTGCTTAATGAATTTGATAATCTGCCGATTGGTATCCTCCTCATTCTTCTTTGCTCGCACCTCATAATAAAGGTTAGGACGATTAAAAGAACTCTTAAACTCTGCGCAGCCCTCAATGTTCAAACTCTTTATGATATCCGTTCGCACCTTATCCGTGGCAGTGGCGGTAAGGGCTATGATGGGAGCTTTTCCGATTTGATCCACCGCAACTCGTATCTTACGGTATTCCGGACGGAAGTCGTGCCCCCATTCCGATATGCAGTGTGCCTCGTCTATGGCATAGAAGCTGATCTTCACCGACTTGAAAAAATCGATGCTGTCTTCCTTGTTCAGCGATTCAGGGGCAACGTACAACAGTTTTGTCCTACCGGAAATAATATCGTTCTTCACCTGATCTATCTCCGCTTTCTTCAAAGACGAGTTCAGGAAATGCGCCACTCCGTCATTCTCACTAATACCATTAATCACATCAACTTGATTCTTCATCAAAGCAATCAAAGGCGAAACCACAATAGCCGTTCCTTCCATGAGGAGTGAAGGAAGCTGATAGCACAGACTTTTCCCTCCACCTGTCGGCATTAACACAAAAGTGTCGTTGCCGGCAAGAAGATTGCGGATAATAGCCTCTTGTTCGCCTTTGAACTTATCAAAACCGAAATAATGCTTTAGCTTTTCTGTCAGATTAATCGTCTTTGTCATTTTCTTGTAATTAGTGTGTTGTCGTTGCCCTAAAGGATGGAAAGAGAACCACCGTGTCGTATGCCACCGATGCCATGAAGTTCATCAGCCCTTGCCTAACTTGTGGAGATGTGCCTTGTCGAGTTGCCCCCGGGCATAATCGGCAGTTACTTCATACTTCTTGATTTTTCGCGAGGGCATGTCGAACATCATATCCATCATCACTGCCTCAACGATGGAGCGCAGTCCACGCGCACCGAGCTTGTATTCCACCGCCTTATCAACAATACAGTTCAGCGCGTCTTCCGAGAAAGTCAGCTCGATACCATCCATCGCAAAGAGTTTCTTATATTGCTTAACTATGGAGTTCTTGGGCTCCACCAATATCCTTCTCAACGCTTCCTTATTTAAAGGATTGAGATAGGTGAGGACCGGTAGTCTGCCGATGATCTCAGGAATAAGTCCAAACGACTTCAGATCTTGTGGAAGTACATACTTCATGAGATCTTCTTTGTCGATCTTCGCCACATTCTGCACGGAGTTATAACCTACAACATGCGTATTCAGACGTTGGGCAATCTTTCGTTCTATGCCATCGAAAGCTCCGCCACAAACAAAGAGTATGTTCCGTGTATCCACATGAATATAATCTTGGTCGGGATGTTTGCGTCCACCTTTCGGTGGCACATTGACCGTGGTTCCCTCAAGCAACTTCAACAGTCCTTGCTGGACTCCTTCACCACTGACATCGCGTGTAATGCTGGGATTATCGCTTTTCCGGGCTATCTTGTCAATCTCATCGATAAACACGATACCCCGCTCGGCAGCCTCCAAATCATAGTCCGCCACCTGAAGAAGGCGGGAGAGTATGCTCTCCACATCCTCACCCACATATCCGGCTTCGGTAAATACGGTGGCATCGACAATGGTGAAAGGCACTTCGAGCAACTTTGCTATGGTTCGTGCCAACAGTGTCTTTCCCGTTCCGGTGGATCCCACCATGATGATGTTGCTTTTCTCAATTTCCACTCCATCATTGTCGTTCGGTTGCTGCAAGCGTTTGTAATGGTTGTAAACCGATACTGCCAAATAGCGTTTTGCCTCATCCTGTCCGATGATATATTCATCAAGGTATGCTTTGATTTCTTTCGGTTTAGGCACTTTCTTCATTTTGAAGACCTCGCCCGACTTCGGACGTGTTTCTTCCAAAACGCCTGACTCCTCCAAGATATTGTAAGCTTTTTGTGCACAATCCGCGCAGATGAAGCCGTTCAATCCCGTGATAAGAAATCCTACCTCTCTCTCTGATCTGCCACAAAAGCTACACTTATTTTGCCGTGTCGTCATCTTTCTTTCGTTTTAATACGGCGTCTATCATACCATAGGCTTTCGCTTCCTCGGCATCCATCCAGTAGTTTCGGTCGCTATCCTTATACACCTTGTCGTAGGATTGATGCGAGTGTTCGCTGATAATGGTGTAGAGTTCTTTCTTGTACTTGAGTATCTCCTTTGCCTCTATCTCAATATCGGAGGCCTGCCCCTGCACACCGCCGAGTGGTTGGTGTATCATCACTCTGCTATGTGGTAGCGCAGTGCGTTTTCCTTCTTGTCCGGAAACAAGCAGCACAGCCGCCATCGAGGCTGCCATGCCTGTGCAGATGGTTGCCACATCGCTGGAGATGAACTGCATGGTATCGTAAATTCCGAGACCTGCCGTAACACTTCCGCCGGGCGAATTGATGTAAATGGAAATATCCTTTCCGGAATCGACTGAATCCAGATAAAGGAGCTGAGCTTGGAGCGTATTGGCTGTATAGTCGTCAATAGGGGTTCCAAGAAAAATTATCCTATCCATCATCAGTCGCGAGAAGACATCCATCTGGGTTACGTTCAGTTGGCGTTCTTCCAAGATATATGGATTTAAGTATTGCTGCTGAGCATTGATTACGTCATCAAGCATCAATCCGTTCATCCCCAAATGTTTGGTGGCATACTTTCTGAAATCATTCATTTGTTTTTCTTATTTTAATAGTTAGACAAATCGGAAGCCACGCTCCCTTGTTTTCTTTGTCTTTCTTACAAAGAATATGCCAGCCGTATGGGTGGCACTTCTTCTATTATTACACAAAGATAAGCAAAAAAAGATAAACTTTCCACAAAACTCAAACTTTTTTCATTACAGACCGATGAATTTTTGGTGAAAGCATGGCAATACAAAAAGAAAAGAGGTTAAGTCTCGCCTTTGGTTTTCGCGACAGAAAGCTTTAGGGCACAGACTTAACCTCTTTCAAGTTATGATGGAATGACTTTTTATTCCGCTTTTTTCGCGTCGGTAGTTTTTGCTGTCTTGGCGGTCTTTTTGCTCTTGGTGGTTTTCTCTTTCTTGGGAGTTGCCTCTTCTTTCGGAGCGAACAAGGCATTGAACTCATCAAGAGTTACCGACTTTTTCTTCAGTTTAACAATCTTTTTCAAGGCGATGGAGAGTTTACGTTCGAGAGCCATTTCTACAAACTGATCGATATTCTCTCGTTTCTTGAGAATTTCCTCGGCATAATTCTTTAAATATTCATCGGGAACGTTGCTCATGCCGTACTGAGCGAACTGCGCGCGAGCCGAGTTGATGGCACTCTCGCGGATGTCGGCATCTTCAATCTTGATATTATTGGCTTCTGCCAGTTGTTGTTTTATCAAGTGCCAAGTCAGCTCCTTCAAGCTTGCCTCATAGCTCTTGTCAACAAACTCTTGTCCCTTTTCCTGATTGTTGGTCAGCATGATGCGTTTCAACAGCTCATCGGGATACTGCAATTTGCCAACTTTCTTTTCCAAGTATGTGCGAACGTCCTGAATGAACTTGAATTCCGCATCGGAGTCGAACTGTGCTTTCAAGCCTTTGGCGATGGTATCACGGAATTGTTTTTCGTCTTTAATGTCTGCTTCTTCACCATAAATGCTATCCCAAAGTTCTTTATTGTTCTCTGCATTGACATGACGCGAGATTTCAGTAATCTGATAAGAGAAATCTCCACGGTGATTTTCGGTCTCTCCACGCTCTATCTTCAACAAAGATGCAACTTCCGAATCGTTGTCGGGATATGCCTTGGAAGGATTAAAGGTGATGATGTCGCCCGGCTTCGCACCGTCAAAGAGTTTCTTTTGGTCTTCCACTTTGATAAACTCCGGCATGAGAACGGCCGCCTCAACGGTAATACCACCTTCGAGCGTGTTCCCATTTTCATCCAATTCGCGAATATCGCCCTTGAGCATGTCCTTCTTTTCGGGATCGTATTCGTTCGCGGTATCGTAATGACCGGCACGACTGGCGAAAAGAGCCACCTGATTATCGATGAGTTCGTCAGAAACTTTTATGTCGTAATATTCAATGGAATCCTTCTCGGTCAGCTCCGCTTTAAATTCCGGAGCAACGGCGATATCGAACTTAAACACATAAGGTGCCGGTTTCTCCAAATCAACAGCTTCCTCGCCGGAGGCTGCCAATGGCTGACCAAGCATCTTAATGTTATTGTCAGCGATATATTTTTGCAGATTTTCACCCAAGAGTTTATTTATGGCATCCATCTTTACCTGCGTACCTATCTGACGCTTAATCATGCCCATGGGAGCCTGACCCGGACGAAAGCCCGGAATATTGGCACGCTTGCGATAATCCTTGAGTGTCTTCTCGACATCGTCTTTGTAATCAGCTTCTTCGACTGTCAAGGTCATGAGACCATTGATCTTGTCTGGATTTTCAAATGAAATTTTCATCTCTGAAGTTTTATTTTTGTTTATTATATTATCAAAAAGTTCGGTTTCCGGGTGGAAAATGAGAATTTCTCCGGCTACTTCGAGGCGCAAAGATACTCATTTTTTTGCATAACTACATAATAATAAGGAGAAAATAAACTTTTTTAAGCATAATCGGTAGTCAAGAATTAAGGGAAACAGTGGGAAACGCAAGGAATGTAACTATTTGGATTACATTAGAGTGAACAGAGTATTGAAGGGACGGACATCCGGTCTGAAAGACCTATCTACAGTGTGGAAAATCGGCAGAAAATACGCACTGATAATCAGCCACTTACAAGTCGCATTTTAAAAGCTTAGCTTTTACCACCCAAAAGCTAAGCTTTTATCATTCAAAAGCTAAGCTTTTGGAATGCAATACCTAAGCTTTTGCAAAGTGATAGTTTACGTATAAAGATTTCGTATCGTTTCTCTATGAGTCCAAGTCGAACAAAGGATAATAAAAAAATATGGTTGTTTCATTGCCCGCCGCGGTTGCTCCATTTCTCTCTGTATGAACCAAACCCCGTGTTTGTCCACACGCGGGATTGGGATAGCAAATCGTTGTACAACGGTGAGTTGTGGCTTTGGTGGCTAATGACCGATTGCCACAGCTTTGGCACACGAACAAGTGGATGCAGACCGTTACGCAACAACAAAATGTTAAAAACAACAAAAAAATAAGGGGGGGGGTAGTTTCAAGAATTTTATTTATATATTTGCAAACATAAGAACCAAAAACCATATTCCATGACACCAAATCGAACTAAATTTGTAGCATTGAAGGCTTTTGCCATCACGCTTTCCTATTTGTTGTTGATGTTTTTTGTCGCGAAGTTGATAGAAACATGCCTTATAATACAAGTAGCTAACAGCATTTTCCTTTTGCTCCTTACATGGTATCTGCTGAAACGCTATCAATCGGATATGGTAGCTTGCAGCACCATACTAATCGGCGTATTACTGGCACGATATATCGGAGACATCAACTGGTTGCTGTTTGGCTTCAAAGAAAGCTGGAACATTCTATGGATCGATTTAATTGACCTTGTTGCCATTTTGGGTGGCTTGCTCTGCTACCTGAAAAACAAATGGTATGTATGGTGCTTGTCCGTGGCAGTAGCTGTAGGATGCCGGATGGCTTTCTGCATGACGATGTAGTAATGGGTACAACTCGGTACGGGAGACTCCATCAAGACCGTCCCTGAGAGATCAAAGCCCAATGAGCACTCCGGGGATTTAACATTGAAGATTGCTTAACAAAAAAGCCATATCCACCTCAAGATGATGAGAAGATATGGCTTTTTCCGTTATGGTGAGGGGCGATTTCAAAAATCAAGAAACTCCCATCCCTTTATACAGAGTATTGGTTTGCTTTGTTCCAACTGCGAAATCGACTTTGCTCCAACCGAAGAAATCGGTCGGAAGCATGAGCCTCATAAATCATGGAGAGAATAGAACCTCCCCTGGGATTTACGATAATCCCTCGATAACTCCATTTACCACCTCTATTCGCTGTGCTTGAGGCTGTTTGGGCAAGCCCGGCATACGCATGATGGTACCGGCAATGGCCACGATCATTTCCGCTCCGGCATTGATGACAAACTCGCGAATGGTGATATCGAAATCTTTTGGCGTGCCGTATGCCTTTGGATCTTCAGAGAAAGAGTACTGGGTCTTGGCAATGCAGACAGGGAATTTATCGAATCCGAGCTTTTCTATCAATGCCAATTGCTTTTTCGCCCTCGATAAAAGAATCACCTCTTTCGCGCCATAGATATTCTTCGCAATCTTGTTCACTTTCTCTTCTATGCTATCTGTGCCATAGTAAGTGAGTTTCAAAGGCTTGGAAGGGTTCTTCTCTATGGTATCCACCACCAATCGCGCCAAAGCTTCAGCACCCTTTCCGCCATCAGCGAAAGCGGTATTGAGCGCAAAGCCCACGCCGAGTTCTTTACAATGACGCTCTACCAGCTCGAGTTCCTCATCGGTATCGCAGGCAAAACGGTTCAAACAAACCACGACAGTCTGTCCGAAAGCTTCCAAGTTGGCGATGTGTCGATCCATATTGGCAAGACCGGCACGCACCCCATCAAGATTTGGTTTGCTGATTTCTTTTTCATCCACTCCTCCGTGCATCTTCAAAGCCTGAGCGGTGGCAACCAAAACGGTTAAGACCGGGGAGATATTCGCTTTCCTGCACTTGATGTTCAAGAACTTTTCCGCTCCCAAATCGGCACCGAAGCCTGCCTCTGTGATGCAATAGTCGCCATAGGTCATTGCCATCTTGGTGGCAATAATACTGTTACATCCGTGCGCAATGTTGGCAAACGGGCCACCATGGATAAACGCCGGTGTGTTTTCTATGGTCTGAACGAGGTTCGGATTGAATGCTTCCTTAAGCAAAGCTACGATGGATCCGGTAATCTTCATGTCGCGAACCCGGAAAGGCTCACCATCGAGAGTGATGCCGAGAATGATGTTGTCGATGCGGCGATAGAGGTCGGCCTCATCTTGTGCCAAGCAAAGGATAGCCATAATCTCGGAAGCGGAGGTGATGTCAAAACCGTTCTCCATCACCACGCCATCCGTACGCCCACCCAAACCTGTAACAACGGTGCGCAGGTTGCGATCGTTCACGTCGAGCACTCTTCGCCACCACACCTCACGCATGCCGAAGCCTTCGTTTTGATGCTGATAAATATAGTTGTCGAGAAGAGCCGATATCATGTTATTGGCGGAAGTGATGGCGTGGAAGTCGCCCGTAAAGTGAAGATTTATCTTCTCCATAGGCAACACTTGGGCATAGCCGCCACCTGCAGCTCCACCTTTCATACCAAAGCAAGGACCGAGCGATGGTTCACGAAGGGCGGTAATGGCCTTCTTGCCAATGCGGTTCATACCTAAAGAAAGTCCCACGCTGACAGTGGTTTTACCAATACCGGTCTTAGTGGGGGTGATGGCGGTAACGAGAATCAAATTCGATTTCTTCACCTTTGCCTCATCTATCTTTCGATAAGGCACTTTCGCTATATACTTGCCATAGGGTTCCAACTCTTCAACCGGTATATCTGCTTTTCGAGCTACTTTCTCAATTGGCTCCAATGTTGCCTCGTGGGCAATCTCAAAATCTGATTTCATATTATTTGAATTGATTTGAATTGTTACTTAAAGTAACGTCAAATGTAAGCAATTTATTTATGATGCACAAACTTTTATGGGATAAAATATTATGAAACAATATATTTGGCACATTCCATCGATAATGTGCAAGGAAAAAGCAGGGATAATCCACATCCAAATCGTAGAGGAACAAATCGAAAAACAAAGACTTTTCAACAATGGGAGAGGTAAAAATAGGAAAAGGGATGGAAAACATAAAAAATCAAGGTAAGAACCAATAATGTCCTAAATATTCTTCATTCATCCACCCAAAGCTTAGCTTTCACTTTCCAAAAGCTTACCTTTTGCGCTGCAAAAGGTCATGAATTGGAGTGCAAAAGCTAAGCTTTTAAATTGCAATTATTATCACACTGATTATCAGTAGATTACAAAGCATGTCCCCAACATCGTTTTTTGTAATATAATTTCATAGTGCCGGGCTGGTCGAATGTTCGCCATCAAGCGTCTGTTTACCACCACCTGAATACGAATTGGAGATATTCGCCATATGGGATTAGAGAGAAAACACGTCGAGCCTTATGATTTATGCGATGTTTCGTGAGTTTTTGAAAAAATATTTAAGACGCTATTGGGTAGGAACACAAATAATTTGTACGCCACACTTGATTTATATCAATAAAATGAAAAGATTCCAAATTATTTTCTGGTATTCCTTTGCCAATTGTGAAAGAGAGGGTAATTTTGCAACTGAAAAGAAGAATAATAAGATTGTTTAAGTTAGTATTAAGTGAATAGGTTTTAGTAGTTTAGGTAAATGCCGATTGAATTCAGGCAATGGGTTTTAGATTTTTAAGGTCGAAAGATTGATTGTTACAGGAGAAACACTTTAGATTGTCTGATGACAGTCAGAGGGTGCACAACAAGCGAAGAGATTTGCAGTTGTGCACTTTTTCTTTTTAATGCGAATACACATCGCCGAAAAAGAAACATAATGACGTGGAACAAAAAAAGATGAGCCGAAACGACTCATCTTCTTCATTGTTGCGGAGGCAGGACTCGAACATGCGACCTCCAGGTTATGAGCCTGGCGAGCTACCAACTGCTCCACTCCGCGATATTATTCTAACTCGCTCTTCAAAAAGAAAGAAAAGCCTTTTTTTGAATTGCGAATGCAAAGATACACATTTTTCTTCATACCACCAAATACAACGACACACAAAGCCCAAATTCACCCATTCTTTAACACTAATAAAGAAAAAGCCTTACGACGGCGGATTCCATAAGCAAGTGCAAAATTACACAATTCTTTGTTTAATCATATCTTTTGGCTTTTGAAATTGATTCTTTTTTCTTGGTCTGTTGTTTAATT
>NZ_SDIK01000096.1 GCF_008016795.1 Prevotella brunnea | reverse complement strand
ACCCTTCTCAATTGAATTACGATTAATTTCGCGAGAGACGGTACAAACAGACACGCCAATTATCTCGGCTATAAAACTAAGTGAGAATTTCTTTTGGAGTAACACACTTATTGTGTATCTTTGCTCCGAGGTTAATTGTTTATACATTGCAATACAAAATTAGTTAATCTCAGGGAGAGGGACGAAAGTCTTTCTCTTTTTTTGTATTGCTTAAGTTATCCGTCAATGCTCTTTGGGGGCTTCGCGCCCCCAGCCGCAAGGCAAACCTCCGCGGTGTTTTTCATAGTTATTGCACCCACAGAGATTTTGCACTTCTATTTGGAATTAGCACAGCATTGTTCCCAATTGTTGTAATTACTCTCATGCCTATGAAGTTCTCAAAAACTAAAATAAATGTGTTCCAAAAATCATTATCCGGAGGCGAGGAACACATGGAGAAAGCCAGTAGTATCCTAAATTATTTTTTAGAGAACTCACGAAATATCAAATAAACTATACGGACCTGATGTGTTTTCTCTAACCATATATAGTATATACCTCGGTTCAGTCGAAATTTAGTGGGGGAGGGAGGAGGGGGGATGCCATAATTCTTAAATCCGGAAAACCGGAAGGAACTGTTATTTTACGACACCAAGTCTAGTATGATTTATCAGCAAAAAGCTTAGTCTTCTACTGTCCACGTTACAGTATCTTCACCCATATCTTCATTTTCTTCCGCTATTTCCACAACAGAAGACTCCGGCTCTTTTACGTTCACCTTCACTTTTGTGTTCACATTACGTTTAAGATCAACTACCTTCTCTGCTTGTAGATTGGTTCCATCCTCTTTCTCCCATGTCAAAAGAAACTTAAATTCCCCATGGTAACCATCAATACTTGCTAAGTCAATTCTATTGAACGAATAAATGGATGAATGATCATATATAGGATCAGTTGGATTCAATGTTAAGGTGTTGTAAAGATAAGTGATATTTAGTTTACCCTCTGAGGGTGGTGTTATTATGAGATGCAAACCAAAGACTGCTCGCTTAGTCTGTAAAGCAACTTTTTGAGAACTCGATGGGTCAAAATTCTCCAACACACCATATGATTTGTACATACGAGGATATAAAACCGTTTTAGTCGTAGATATTCTTGTCCGTCCCTCTTGAATATTTGAGAGATTTATACTCGTTGATTTAATAAATTTATTTTCAGCTTTTGTGGGCAAATTATCTTTGCTCCCATGGAGGAATGGAGCGAAAAACTCTCCATCTTCATTATATACAGCATCTTCAGCATTTGTTACAACAAGACACTCAAAGCGATATACATTTCCCTTTGTGAGTACTATCTTCATCTGAGATGGATCGGTAAACAATCCATACGCATATTTGGCATATGACTTTACACCTGTTTTTTTCTCATATATATTAATAGCATAAAACTTTCCTTCCGCAGCATCTACACGCGTCATAGGCATATCTGACACATTTATAAATTCCTCATTCACATTGAATGAAACCATACACGTGTCGTGAGACTTAACGTCAGATTTATCAAAATCATTCAAAATCGCCTTTTCGCAGGATGACAACCCGATAAAACAGATTATCATAGTAGCCAACAAATAAATCTTTTTCATTTTATTATCGGATAAAGGTAGTAAGAGCGTTTTATTCATTTTCATAATATTTAATATATAAAATATGTTGATACAAAGGTACAAATAAAAAAGTAAAAAAATAAATTTTTCATTCAAGTTTAACAATTATTTATTCTTGCATTCTAACACATCCTCTAAATTACTCAACTCTCAGATTTAGCTATTCATGATATATAATATAATCAATTTATCATAAGTCTCATTATCAATTTATATGACATATATTTAGACTTCACCTGAGAACTGCTTTATTCTTTGTTCTTCCGATAGCTTGCACACGAGAATAGAATCGCTCGTTGTAGCAATGATATAACTATCAAGACCTTGAATGACAACTTTCTTATTGTTGGTTGAATGAATGATACAATTTTTGCTATCAAAAACATTTATGTTGTCGCCTATAATTGCATTTCCATATAAATCGCGTTTTGTTTGCATCAGCAAAGAGCCCCAGGTTCCAAGATCGCTCCATCCAAAATCAGCCGGACATACAAATATTTCCTCTGCTTTTTCCATAATAGCGTAATCAACTGAGATACTCTCACATTCAGGGTATATTTTATTGATAGCTATTTGTTCATTTTGCGTTCCGAGATTATCATAAATCTGTTCGAAAATCCTTGCAATTCCCGGTTGATAAATTCTAAACGCGTTAATAATAGTTGATAAACTCCAAATAAATATTCCTGCATTCCAAAAAAATGATTTTTGTTGGATATATTTCTCTGCCGTTTCTAAATCGGGCTTCTCGCGGAACTGATCTACTCTAAATATTTCATTGTTTCTTGCCGATGGTATTGTAAGGTCAGCCTGTATATAGCCATATCCTGTTTCTGGTCTGTTTGGTTTCATTCCTAACGTTACAATAGCGTCGGTTTCAGATGTAAAGCCAAGACAATTTGAAATAACTCTTTTGAATTCTACAGTGTTTGTAACTATATGATCGCTTGGCGTGACTACAATATTAGCTTTCGAGTCTTCTTTCTTAATTCTCCAACTCACGTAAGCGATGCAAGGAGCAGTATTACGCCGACAAGGTTCTGTTAGAATATTTTTAATTGGAATTTCCGGTAATTGCTCATGAACAATCTCAGAATACTTTTCATTAGTTACTATCCAAACGTTTTCATTGTTGATGATACCGTCAAATCGTTCATAAGTTAATCTTAATAATGATTTCCCTACCCCAAGAACATCAATAAATTGTTTAGGACGTTCGATAGTACTCATTGGCCAAAATCTGCTACCAACACCTCCGGCCATTATTACCAAGTGATTATTTGAATGTTTCATGATTTTATGATTCTTATTTCGCAAATATACGAATAATATTCTAATTTTCAGTTGTTCATGGTATTTTTAATTACAAGTGATGGCAAAAAGTGAACATTATTTCGTCTTTCATCGACCGAGTGCGCCTCGCTACACTCACTTTTCAAGTCAAAATACTGCATGGGAAGCAAACGAAAATATTGTGGCTATTAATTTTGAATAGCTGCACTTGTTAAAACAGACATAAGCTGTTATCTGAACTTTCTCGCACCATAGCTTTTTGCTCTGCAACTTCTAATTTGTTCAGCAGTGATTGCTTTGCTAATTTAATCATAATATTTTGGGGATTTATTTTATAGCGTCCCCTTTTTATCCTTATAACTTCTGAATTTGGTATTAGGCTTGTTCTATACAAGTAAGATCTTACATATAGATGTACGTCATCGGGGCTGATTGGAAAAAAGAATGAATTGCAAGCATTAAAGACGTGACAAGAAATCTTACGCACAGGCAGACCATTTGCGCCGGCTTCAATTAAAACTCGTATAACTTCTTCTTTATACCTCTCCATATCAGAGTTATAGGAGTCAATACAATTAAAATAATTGCAGACTCCTATTTTTTAGCATCATTTGTTATGCTAAAGCAATTTTATTTGCTTCACCTTTAACCTTTCCTTCTTTTGAAAGCCATCCAATCCCGAGATAAACTTCTTCGGTCGAAATGTTAGCAGCTTTAGCAATCTCTGTTACTAAAAGCGGTTTATCCGCTGCAGCTAACGCATTGTACACATCTCCTGCCTTGAACCCTATATTCTCAGGACCCAAATCGATTACTCTAACAGGTTTCTTGGCAACAGTTTTTCTATTTGTTACCTTCTTTGGTGCTACTGTTGTTGTTTTCTTTTCTACCATATTCAACATCAATTAATTAAATTCAACTTTAATCGAAAAAAATCTATTGCAAATGTACTTTTATTTTCTTGATAAATCTAATTTCCTGCTGAAAAAAAAGAGAAAATGCTTCTTGTTTGCCACTGAACATTAATTTTATTGATTTATATCAATGATCTTTTATTCTTTAATGTCCAATTTTATATGCAATTCTTCTAATTGTTTATCGGCTAATTGTGAAGGAGCATCAAGCATTACATCTCTGCCACTATTATTCTTGGGAAATGCTATTACATCTCTGATTGAGTCGAGACCGGCCATGATACTGACATATCTGTCCAATCCGAATGCCAACCCGGCATGAGGTGGCGCACCATATTTAAATGCATTCATTAAAAAGCCAAACTGTTCTCTTGCTTGCAGTGGAGTAAATCCAAGTACCTCGAACATTTTTTCTTGAAGTTCCGTGTCATGAATACGAATGGAGCCTCCACCGACTTCAATCCCATTGCAAACGAAATCATACGCCATGGCTCTTACTTTTTCCGGATGTTCTTTCAAGAGTGGTAAATCTTCCGGGTTGGGCATCGTGAAAGGATGATGTGTTGCCATTAAACGTTGTTCTTCATCACTCCACTCGAATAGTGGGAAATCTACAACCCACAAACATTTAAATACGTTATTATCTCTCAGCCCGAGACGGTTTCCCATCTCTAATCGTAACGTACATAATTGCATGCGAGTCTTGTTGGGGTTATTTCCTGACAATATGAGCAATAGATCTCCGTCATTAGCATGGGATACCTGTTTTATTTTATTAAGCTGTTCGGGTGAGAAAAATTTGTCGATAGAACTCTTCACAGTACCATCCGAGTTAAATTTAATATAAACCAACCCTTTAGCACCAACTTGTGGTCGTTTGACGAAATCGGTAAGCTCGTTTAATTGTTTTCGGCTGTAATTTGCACATCCCGGAACCACAATTCCACCAATATATTCCGCATCATTAAACACCGAAAAATCGCTTATTCCTTTGAGAGAGTCCATTAATTCAATGAACTCCATACCAAAACGTAGGTCAGGTTTGTCAGAACCAAAACGTCTCATGGCTTCTTTCCATGTTATTTGCTCTAATTTTTCCGGTAACTCTACGCCTCGTATTTCCTTAAACAGGTGTCTTGCCATATCTTCGAATATTTCAATAACATCCTCTTGATTGGCAAATGACATCTCGCAGTCTATTTGTGTAAATTCAGGTTGTCTGTCAGCCCTTAAATCTTCATCTCTGAAGCATTTGGCAATTTGAAAATAGCGGTCGAAACCGGCAACCATAAGCAGTTGTTTAAGTGTTTGAGGGCTTTGAGGCAAGGCATAGAATTGTCCGGGATTCATGCGAGACGGAACGACAAAATCGCGTGCCCCCTCTGGCGTTGAGCCAATCAATATTGGCGTTTCAACTTCAATAAAATTTCTGTTATCCAAAAAGTTGCGGATGAGTATGGTCATTCTATGACGAAGTTCTAAATTCTTTCGTACAGATGGGCGGCGTAAATCCAAATAACGAAACTTCATTCTGAGGTCATCTCCCCCATCGGTGTTATCCTCGATGGTAAAAGGAGGGGTCAAAGACGGACTTAATACGTTTAGTTCTTTTACGATTATTTCAATGTCCCCGGTAGGTATTTTAGTATTCTTGCTTTGACGTTCATTCACAACGCCTTTGATTTGAATACAATACTCTCTACCGAGCTTATTAGATTCGTCGCAAAGCTCCTTATTTTCAGCTTCATTGAAAACCAATTGGGTAATGCCGTAGCGGTCGCGCAAATCTACAAAGGTCATACCTCCCATTTTTCGGGTACGTTGTACCCACCCTGCAAGCACGACTTCTTTGCCACTATCAGCCAATCTTAGCTCACCACATGTTTTTGTACGATACATTCTATATTCTTTTTGATTTTTCTATTGCAAAGGTACAACTTTCCTACGAAAAAAGAAACAAAGATTTCTCAAATCAAAGTTTTTGATATGTTAAAACCGGAAAATATCAACTTAATAAGTGTAAAAAAACAAATGTTCTCTAAACTTTCTAACTACTTTTGCATCATAATGACAATAAATTAAATATTCACAATTATGAAAAAGGTTTTATTATTCACTTTGTTAATTATGTTTGGTTTGTCATACTCGATGGCACAGAACCAAGCCAATATTAAATTTGACAAGGTAGTTCACAATTTTGGAACATTCTCAGAATCTAACCCGGTGCAAAAAGTAACGTTTACATTCACGAATATCGGAAAGGCTCCCTTGATCATTAATCAAGTTGTAGCAAGTTGTGGATGCACAGTTCCTCGGTATGATAAACGTCCTATAGCTCCCGGACAGAAAGGTTCAATAGATATAACTTATAATGGTACCGGTAAATTTCCGGGACATTTTAAGAAGAGCATTACTGTACGAACCAATGCCGCAACTGAAATGACTCGCCTCTATATTGAGGGAGTGATGGAAGCAAAAAAATAGTGTATTTTTAACATCTAATTTGGAGATAACCGCCAGATTTTAGGAGGGTATCTCCGAATTTTTTCTGAAAAGTTTAAAAATCTCCATTCAAGAACTTAGGTATTATCATGCAATGCGAGCAAGACAAAATACAAGTATATCTTCATTTAAAGAATTAGCTGAAATTCTCTATGTAGTGGAAATTATAGAAGTCTTATTGACAGCAAATCCTGACTTGCTCCCCAGCAGAGCCCCATTATGCTTCAGACTGCATAGCAAAGGTATATAAACTCTTTGAATATTCTGAATAAAGCCAGCCTGCAATTTGAGCTATTGAACACCTAATACAAAAAAACAGCCTGCAAAATGAGCTATACGCCAAATTATTGAAGTCTTATTGACCTTATTATAACGTGAGTTCGATGAATTATAAGTGTCTATAAATTTGGTGATTAGCGAAAATTGTTGTAACTTTAAGGTATTGATATACAAACAATTACAAACAAAAATCGCTATGATCACCGAAGACAAAGTTACTGAAATATTTTGTATGGCAGATGATTTCTGCAAGTTTTTTGATCCAATGGTGGCAAAATATACGCTAAAGCCTACCGGAAAACGAAAGTATCATCGATATTCCACGATGTCAAAGGCAGAAGTCATGCTGATAATGATCCTTTTTCACGACTCTGGTTATCGCTGCTTTAAACATTTCTATCTTGAAAAAGTATGTAAGCATTTGCGTCATTTGTTTCCTAAAGTTGTCTCATACAACCGTATAGTAGAATTAGAAAGGGAGGTTCTCATTCCACTCGCTTTGTTTATCAAGAAAGTCTTGTTAGGAAAATGCACGGGCATAAGTTTTGTTTACAACACACCACTGCGTGTCTGCAAGAACCAAAGAATACATATTCATAAGGTTTTAAAAGGTATAGCCCAAAGAGGAAAATGCTCCATGGGTTGGTTCTTCGGTTTCAAATTGCATTTGATTTGTAATGAGAAAGGAGAACTTCTCAACTTTATGGTAACACCGGGAGATGTTGATGATCGTAAGCCATTGGAATACAAAGCGTTTGTAGATTTCATATATGGCAAGCTGGTCGGAGACAAGGGGTACATTGGTAAGAATCTCTTCCAAAGGCTGTTTGTGGATGGAATACAACTTATTACCAAGCTGAAAAGCAACATGAAAGGAGCTTTAATGAGCGTTTCTGACAGACTCTTACTCAGAAAAAGAGCCATTATAGAAACTGTGAATGATGAGCTTAAGAATATTGCACAGGTGGAGCACTCCAGACATAGATGCTTTGACAATTTTATCGTCAATTTATTAGGTGCTATTGCAGCCTATTGCCTGTTCCCAAAAAAGCCGTGTATCATTGTACAAAGGACTATTGACACACAGCTTGCTCTTTTCTGAATTCGTCGAACTCACGTTCATTTAGGTGGTCACTGCTGCTTACTACTTCAATGGATATATAGGCAGGGGGGGTGTCGCAACTAATAGGAAGGACTTCCGTAAACTCATTACGAATGCCATTGATTAAGGCAAGCACAGCCTGTGGGTCATCCATAATTGGTATAAGATGATTGAGACAAGCAATCTGCGAGGACAGAGTATGACCGGATGGTCCATTTCCTCGCCACCAATCAATATGGTTGTCGGTAAAATAGGCCTTAACCTTTTCGCGGATGGGAGCATAAAGGTTCGCTTCAGGTTCTTGCAGAACAAAGGGTCGTGGCTTACCCATAAATCTGCCACCACCAGCTACCAAGTTGAATACCTTCCCCTCTTCAATGAGCACTTCTTGGCGGGCGTATTGTTGATTCTTATAGTTCATAACAGATTCTTCTGAGATTAGCTTAACCAGTTTTCCTTGATGAATGCAATTATTTTATCTCTCCGTTCAATAATTTGGGCTTCACCCCATTGTCTGTCTTCCTTAAGAGTCTCGAAGATTTGCTTCTGAGAGTAGAAAATACTATTGTATATTTCCATAACTTCACCTTCAGCCGGATTATGATTTTTTTTGGATGAATTATTGCCCCATGTCAGGAGGGAAAGATTACCGATATTATTGAGATATTCGTTGCAGAAATCTTCTGTGTAGGTAGTAAAATCAGGGTTCTGAGGTGTGATATGATCTAATGTATTGGATACTGATACATCACGGAATACGTTGGTGCATTCGTCAGGAGATAAAAGTGGCTGACGGGCTTTTGCACGGAGATAATTCTCATATTTATATAGCACGTAGCGCAGTTCTCTACGATAATGATATTTATTGGCTGTGAAATAACGTAAGCAATCACCATCAAAATTCCAATATCCCTTGAAGCCATGTTGACTTTTGTAGTTTAAATCGGCTATGAGGCTACCATAATCGTCATGCTTATAGTTTTTGGCAATGGCAATCAAGTTATTGGTGCGATAACCCCCGAGTGTATAGGTCATTTTGAATAAAATCTTTTCAACCCATCTAAGGGCATCATCAATAGCCGGAATGTTTCTGACTTCCGTGCCCTTACTGTTATAATGACAGAGTTTGAGCACCAAAGGCATTGCATTAGCCTTGTCGAGGATGCAAACATCAGAGATGGGACTGTTGAAGAGATGCCAACTATTTTCAATTTCGCACATCAAGGAGAAGGTACGACACAGTTCACTGGAAAATTTGCTAATCCATCCAGCCTTGTCAACTACACGTTGCAGCCGCTCTTTGATGGCATCTAATGGGGCATCGTAACTGGAGAGAAAGGCCGAGCAATGATAACCTAATACTGTATCTTCTTTCGTTTCGAGCTTCTCAATATAGTTGTATATAGATGCAAACTTAGCTTCCAATGAATGTATGTTGCTTATCGCATTTCCCGCATTACATCGATAGATTTGATGCATCAAGAAGGCTTTTAGCTTTTCCAATGTAGTAAGTCCTAACCCTCGGTCATTTTGAAAGGCAAAAATCTGTGTGGCGGTTAGTTTGGCTGTTTCACCTTTAAGAAGGAAGGTTGTGATTACGGCATTATCAATCACCGAGAACCATCTATACAATACCTCAACCTCTGTTTGTGCCGACATCTTCTCGCTGAAGAACAAAACAGCTTCCCGTATGCGACGTTCTGACCGCCGTCCCGTTTCGATACTATCATCATTGGAGCATTCCACTACATAACGATTAAAGAAAGAAGCATCCTCTGATACAGTTTCAAATTTCTGACTACCATATCGTGGCTGAAGATAGCGTTCATATATCTGTTCGGTTGCATAGGTAGTATTGTTGAACTCAAAAGTAATAATTCCTCTTTTGCGCAACTCTTTCACTAAACAACTCATAAAAATGACAGTAGTGGTAAGCCGCTGTTGTCCGTCAATGAGCTCGTATCTGTTTCCTTGAGCTTTTTCAAATAAATAGTGTCCAAGAAAATAAGCAGACTCATCGGGTTGGTCGATAATATCATTCAGATACATATCGACTTGTCCTGCTCGTCCGTCTTTACCTACTCGCCAAGAATAGGCTCGTTGATAACTCGGTATAACGAAAGTTATCATATCTTCGCCAAATAGGCGACCAATTGTTGTTTGATTATCCATAATATTCACTGATTTATTAGTTCTAATTCTTTGAGATACAGCCGTGCGCACATCTCCGCATCATCGCCGGCACGGTGGTGGGTACCTTCAGGGATGCCGAGCTGCTCACACAGGTAGCCGAGGGTGTTGCAGCCGAAGTCGTACACCTGTCGGGCTGTCTTTAACGAGCACTGCCAGTTGATTTCGGGTAAATGCAGACGATAAAGTTTTGCAGAGTGTTCATGGCTGCTGCGGTCGAAGGGAGCGTTGTGCGCTACGAAGGTGTTAAACTCATCGAGGTATAGGTGCTCAATCTCTTCCCAAACTTCTGGGAAGGAAGGTGAGTTCTCTGTATCTTCAGGTCGAATGCCGTGGCATTGCATGTTCCAGTAGCTATATAGATTTTCTTCTGGCTGTACCAACCAAGAGCGAGTTTCTACCACTTCGCCACCCCGTACCACGCAGATGCCCACCTCGCAGATGGAGGCACGTTTAGGTGTAGCTGTTTCAAAGTCGATGGCGATAAAATTTAATCTGTCTTTCATTGCTCTTTTTCTTTATAGTACGACATCAGGTTCTTGGCAAAGTTGCGCATCTCATTACGCACCGATGCCGGCTCAAGTACTTCAATTTGATCGGCCTGAGCCAATAGGGCCTGATATAGGTCATAGTTTGGGCGTACGGTCAGTTCAAAATAGGAAGCTTCATCATCCTTCAGTTCTACAAGCTCACGTTGCGACTCGTGTATTGGCAGGGTACGAAGATAATCAGGACCACCATTGTAGGCCTTCAACATAACTCTTATGGGCTCTTCTTTAGAATGGATGATACCACAGCATCCACGGAAGTATTCATCGATGTCGAAGTCTTCCTTCATCTGGAAAGATGAGCCTGTAGGATGGCAGTCGAGAATGCGGTCGAGTGCATAGACCATATATACATCTTCTGGACGGTCGCCACCATCTTCTTTGTTCTTTTGGCGATTGCGATTGGAGTAATACGGACTTCGAGCCAATACATACCAACGGCGCTTCACTACTTTGAGGTAGTAAGGCTCGATGTCGAAATACCAAGGCTCAGGTTTTCCAAAACCTTGATGCGTGACATTGAGCACCTGATTATTGCGCATCGCATCGGTGATGACATTGAGCCATTTGTGACCAGAAGGAACATTCTCGAAGATGATACGTCCTTTCAGTTTTCGATCTGCCTGAATCTGATTCATAGCCGTATAGGAATCAATGAACCAAATGCGAAGATTATCTTTCTCCAAGTCTTCGGAATGGTCGATATAATACTTATAACCACCCTTGATGTCACAAGCGATTTCCACCTCAAAAATGTCGAAGATGGCTTTGCGATGGTTATGAAAAGTGCGGAGGGCGAGATCATCATCGTCCCCATAGCTCAACCCGCTTCTATGCCAGAGGTCATTTACCTCCTCATAGGTCAGTCGGCCATATCGTCTGAATTGTTCTATCAGCCATACGTAACGGCCAAAGATATTTGCTGCCATACGCTATTTGTTATTGTTTGCTTACAAAGGTATATAATATCCTATGAAATATTGTGGCATAGGATAAAAGTTTTGCTTTAGACGTTGATTTTTAACGTATTCGCTCTTTGCAAAACTGCTTCCGTCAACATTTTGCACAGTAATCTCCACGCCAAACTTCATCAAACTGTCCAATAGCAGCGTTTACCAAGGAAGGCTCGTTCGTGAGAATACCTGCTTCAAAGTTTCTTCTTTGAGTGCTTTTCATACCTATTCCAGCTCCTGTCAAGTTAGCTGAGCCGATGTAGGCTGTATCCATATCGAATATCATTAGTTTGAAATGAATACGTGGACATAGGGTCATTTCCAAGGCCGGCCACAATGCTGGGAATTTATCAAAGTCATCTCGAAAGGCAGTTCCAGGCTCTTTGGCATGGAGAATACGGATTGCAATCCTACGTTTAACCAATAAGTCAAGTACAGCAAGTAAAGGCATTGCTTTTGCACCAGCCTTTACATATACATCCTTGATGTCAGCTGTTCCTATCCATAATGTATGTTTGACCGACGCAACTCTTGCCAATACATCATCATAGTGTTGGGTACCAGTGATGTATTTGATAAAAGGCGTATCCATATCAGTAGATGTCGAGGTAGTTTACAATGTCAGGTTCTCGTTTCAGCAACCCTACAGCACCATTCATAATGGCTATACGCCGATGATCATTAGGTTTCCATATAGTGGTGTGACTGGCGAACTGGGTTAGTACATTGTACGTATCCCATATAGTACCTTCTCCTTTCATCAGATGTTCCTTTTTAGCATCGTAAAGACCAGCATTTTGATATGAGGAGCACACTTCTGCATACGGTATAAGATGTTCAGCTTTTTCAGCATTAACATTTTCGGCAATAAGGATTTTCTGTGCTCTTTTCATTTCTGCTAATGATATTCTGGAAGAGGAAGCTCTTTTCAGTAACTTTCCAAACTGCTCAACGCAGATGGCGAAAAATGACTTGTTTTTCACCCTCCCGATGATAGAATGTATTTCGTTGGCTGAAAGTTTATAGACAGTGTTATCCTTTCGCTCTTCCTTCACTGTTTGTCCATTTGAGCAGACTAACCTTTCGTAATAATGTCCCAGTTCCACATTGGATGGAGTCCATGTGAGATAGAATCCATCCATCATGAAGTCTTCTCCTGGTCCAAATCTATGTGTTCTTCCATTAGGATTGGTATAGACCACCGTAATACGTGGCTTTCCAGCATTGTTGAACCTTACGTCTGAAATTTGATAACCTGTTTCATCGGCCATCATTTCAGCAAAATCAAAGAAAACGGTAGGCGAAATATATTCATCAACAATGGGTACGATTTCGGCAAGTTGATGGTTCTCTGGCGAGGCTATAATTACCACCGATTTAGGTTTCTGCAGGTTGGAAGCTACATTGATATAGTTGCGATAATTCGTCAATCCAGTCTCGCCAGATGCTTCCTTCACCATGACACGTTGGCTGCTGTTTATCCCTAGTGTCTGGTCATACGAGGAAGTGAATTTATCGTCTGCGGGT
This sequence comes from Prevotella brunnea, assembly GCF_008016795.1. Lineage (GTDB taxonomy): Bacteria > Bacteroidota > Bacteroidia > Bacteroidales > Bacteroidaceae > Prevotella > Prevotella brunnea. Next base: position 3,017 of record NZ_SDIK01000096.1, on the reverse strand, counting down.
AGTTCAATGCCATTGAGAGCAAATACATTTTCGCCCACATGCTGGAGTTCGCTGAGCTCAATGGTCTTCTGTGGCCATAGCCCATTCATAAAGCGTTGCTTTTCTTGTTGAATATTTGAGTTGTTCATATCATTCTGGAGTGAATAGTTTATCAAATTGGTCAGCGAAGTCACGAATTTGTCCGGCAACTTCGCTTTGCATGTGCTTAATACGTTGGTCCTGACGAAAGCGCTGCTCATCAAAAGAAACATCCCCCGTACTACTCAAGCTATAGAAGAGTTTTACGCCAACATCTCCTCTACGATGCTTGGAAAAGGTGATGTAGCGGTCGGAATAAATGTTCTTTGGATTCTCCAAACGCAGTTCCATCATGGCCGTTATAGAGTGTTTCAAACGATTGGAACCTACAAAATTGCCCGACTTGGTCACTTGCTGGATAGTGAGAAACGTACAATTAAGGTGACGGTCGTTTTGTGCCTTGTTCTGCTTCTTGATGAGTTGTAGAAGCCAACTCTCGGCATCTTTCATTCGGATGTTTTCTTCATCTTTGATTATGCCCTGTAGTTCGTAAAAAGAGTCGATGGCTACAATGTCCCAACCCTGTTCCACAACCTCTTTTACCACCTCCCAATTGTGAATCTCATTGTCGAAATCCGTTTCCACGAATAGAATAGGCAATGTTTGGAATTTAGGATAGCGCTCCACATAAACGGTGAGATCTATTTCATTCATCTCGGCACTAATAAAAAGTATACGTGCCTTGGGATAATGGTTTTGCATATTTGCCAACATATCCAGTATGATGGTAGTCTTACCCACACCGGGGTCGCCTATAATCATGTAGTTCACGCCACGAGGCAACCCACAATGAGAACTAAGCAACTCATCCAAGGCTGTTCCGCAGCTGAACGATTCGAAGAGTTTCGGGTCGAAACTCAAATCACACATTCTGACTACATGATCCATAAGGCTTATTTTATTGCTAAGTTTGTTGCCAAGATGCGCACTATAATAGTGTCACCTTTCACGTTCTCATTATCAATAGCCATGTCTGTAATAATGAGTACCTCCTTCTCAAACATGTCCACAAAAGTATTCACCTCCGCTAATTCCTCGACTAATAACGGTTTCTCGCTATTATATTCAATATGAAGCAGTAGTTTATCGGCAATGAATTGTGTATACGGCTTGGCCGTTCCACAGCAGCGAATTACAGCATCTTCTATGGCATTACCGGAACCATTGCCAATGCCTTCAACCAAAATGAAGTTGGCCGCACTACTCATCATGACTTTTACGTTATTTATATAACACGCCAACAAATGATGACCATTTCGGAAGAGACCAAGTTCATCTGCGACCTCCTTGATGTCCTCTTCTGTTGGCGCGTGGTGATAGAAATGATTCTTCATCTTACGCAATCACTTCTAACTTCAATTCTTTTTCTCTCTGTTCAACAAGGGCTGTCCAGAGGCGAGAGTCCTGTAACTTGCTTGACGGAATCTTATCTGCATAACGCTCCAAGAAGTCAATGTTGTAGAGATTATCCTCATGCCAACGGTTAATGAGTTCAGGCCAATCCCATTGGTCAATGAATCTATCAATCAACTGATAGTTCATTTCGAGGTCTGTATTTTCAGACAACTCTGACCAATCCCAGTAGTCTTTATACTGTTCAAGAGTATCTCCAGTGAGAATGGTTTCGCACCCTGTGCTTGAAAGCTCCTTCCAGTCAATGAGTTTTTTGAACTTTTCCAGCATGGCAGGTGTCCATACGATGTTACTGTTTTGGGAAATCAATTTCCAATCTACTTGGTTCTTGTGCTTGTCAAGCATCTGCTCGGTCCATTCAAAGCTTTCAGAGAGCTCTTTCCAAGCTGAATCATTGAGAATCTTCTCCATGAATTCATTCGATAACTTTTTCATACGCTTTTCTGTTTTAAGTTCATATTATCCACGTTTACGACAAATCCAAGTTCTACCATCATTGGTTGAATAGTACAACCCCTTGTCTGTAGTTCCAAGGATTTCCTTGCCGGCATCCATCAAGTCGCTGAAGGCGCCAGTGTTCGACGAACCGCTATAGCGAACTATCCAAGTGCGACCTTGATTGGTTGAATACTCGATTTTCTTACTGTCTTTGGGCGAGATACGTAGCATCTCTTTCCCACGATTGATCATAATTGGCATGATGTAGAGATTTAATTGTTGTTTGTCACTATTGACAGTGCAAAGGTATGAATGTGGGTATGCCATAACGAAGCAGAGGTTTTAAGAAAATACACTTTATTACCCTCAAATCCGCAACTAAGCCCTTGAACGTCCTTATTGCGTTTACACGACCTCTCATTACTGAATTTGCAGATAATTTGAACTTGAAGCACCCACTTCTGCCTACAATATCCCCTTACCCCACAATGAGACTTGAGGCAATACACAATATCATTCCCATAAGTTGTAGGCATTATCCAAAATCAGTCTGGAAAACATCTGCGTAAGCATTATTACAGGTATAGATATTCAGCACATACCGCCTTGATGTCCTGATCCACTTGGCTGGTACAGAGATAAACCTGAAGACAAACGCTTTTATGCGACCTGTTGCATTGAGTCCGAACTTCTTTACGTCAAGTCTTTGAATAATGGCCTTGTAAAAGTTAACGTGAGTTCGACGAATTATAAGTGTCTGTAAATTTGGTGATTAGCGAAAATTGTTGTAACTTTAAGGAGTTAATATACAAACAGTTACAAACAAAAGTCGCTATGATCACCGAAGACAAAGTTACTGAAATATTTTGTATGGCAGATGATTTCTGCAAATTTTTTGATGCAATGACAGCAAAATATACGCTAAAACCTACTGGAAAAAGAAAGTATCATCGAGATTCCACAATGTCAAAGGCAGAAGTCATGCTAATAATGATTCTTTTTCACGGCTCTGGTTATCGCTGCTTTAAACATTTCTATCTTGAAAAAGTATGTAAGCATCTGCGTCATTTGGGTACTGTCCTATAAAA
>NZ_SDIK01000095.1 GCF_008016795.1 Prevotella brunnea | reverse complement strand
AATTGGCGATACAAAAATGATAGTTTTTCACAGCTTATTGAGTTCTTGAATGCAAATATCTTGATAATAATTGGTTGTTGGTAACCATTCCCATATTATACGCGAGTTCGGGATAAGAAAATCTTTAGAAAAGTTCCAATTGCCTTGATTTCTCCACGTGTACTGGCAGTGCCTCCGGCTTATTGTCAAAGAAACAATAGGCTGTAAGAGCAGAACATAAGTTCATGATGAAATTATGTATTGATCGGTGCCGTGAATGTACAAGATTAGCCTTGTTCTTTAGCAACTCGTTGATACATTCGATGATGTATCTCTTTCTAAGCATGATTTTGTCCCACATAGGCATAAGTTTGTTCTTCATGTTCGCTTTTAGACCATGTACGAGATGTATGCCTTGGTCGAACAAGGTTTCAAAGAGTTCCTTTTTGATATATCCTCTGTCAGCGAACACTTTTCCATACAATACTTTTGTAAATACGCTCCACACACGTTCATCCCTGTCATCAACATTTGCCCCTGTAAGACAGAAGGTTATAACTTCGCCAGAGTCATTACAGAGCAGATGCAGTTTGAAGCCGTGACACCAACCCATAGTACCTTTCCCATTCTTCGCGAAACCTGCAAATACCTTATTGAAATAACGCCTTACATTATGACATACAGGTATCATGGTACTGTCGACAAATGTTATTCCCGTACATTTGCCAAAGGCATAAAGCTTCATAAACATCATCATCCTGAAGAAAACACGTGGCATTAGTTCCACGAAACGATTGTAGGATACAGCATCGGGAAACTCCTGCTGGAGTTGTCCACGAATGCAGTTGAGGTAATACTCCTTGAAGTTACGGTATGTACCGAAATGATAGCATACAAGAATTGTCATAATCTCGCTTTCAGAAAGACGACCTTTACGGTTTCTATAACCTTTTCCTTTACCGTTATTAGTAGGTAGAAAAAGGTTATTTTCGAGTTCAGAATTCAAATTTCTGTTAAATTCATCTATAATACAGAATATTTCAGTAACTTTGTCTTTGGTAATCATCGCTTAGTCTTTATTTGTAACTTGTTGATTTTCACCTATAAAGGTACAAATAATAAGCGAGATTACCAACTTTTTAAGTGCTTTTCTTATCCCGAACTCGCGTATATTATGGTTATTGGCAATGTGTCCTATCTCTATCTGAAACCAAAAATTTTGGTACTGTCCTATAGAAGTGTGTAAGCTTCTTTTTTCTTATCTTTGTATTTGTAAACTATAAGAAAGAACAAAATGTAACTTACACATTCGCACATATCGGAAATTCTTTCGAATTACAAAAGCGGCAGCGAGGGTTTTGTTACCT
>NZ_SDIK01000094.1 GCF_008016795.1 Prevotella brunnea | reverse complement strand
CCAACTGGATTGAAAGGCTCAACAGGAAGTACAGGAGAACCATCCAAATGAGAACATCCATGCCATCAGAAAAGTCCGTCATCTTCCTCCTGGCAGCCGTGGCGATGGAGGAAACAAAGACAACATATGAAAGGAGAATATATCAATTCAAAAACTGGAAAGAAAAGAATAAAATAACAGTGGAAGTACAGAGAAAGGAAAGATGAATTACACACTTTTAAGGACACTACCCTTGGAATCCGGCCCTTTTGGTTATCTTTGTATTTGATAGATTTACGCGTGAATAACCAAGAAAGTCATATACCCTATAAAAACGGCAGTGAGCACAAAACCCTCCCATCGCTCGATGGTGTATTTGGTAAACGAGAAGAACCAGATTAAAATCATGGAAACAACCATCATAGAGAGGTCGGTCAGGGTGATACCCTGAATGTGCATAGGAGCCACAAGACCCGTTATCCCAAGAACGGCAAGGATGTTAAACACATTGGAACCCAAAGCGTTTCCGATGGCAATGCCACTGTTTCCCTTGCGAGCCGACACCACGCTGGTAGCCAATTCCGGAAGCGACGTTCCTCCGGCAACAATGGTCAGTCCGATGACTGCTTGCGAAACGCCCAGTGAGGCGGCAGCTTTCGTAGCTCCTTCCACGAACAGATTACTTCCTCCGATGAGAGCAGCCAACCCTACAATCATCCACACAACAGAAACAAGGGGCGACATCGCGACCTTTGTTTTCCTTTCGGATTGCATCTGTTCGCTGTCATGCTCCATTTCGCTTTTCTTCACCTGCGCTCCACGCAATGTCATGAACATGAATATCAGAAAAAGCACAAAGAGAACGGCAGCATTCCATCGTCCTATCTCACCATCGAAACACATCATCATTAAGATGACAGATGCCACGAGCGCAAACGGTATGTCCTTTCCCACCGTTGTCTTGAGAATGGTCATGGGAGCCGACAGAGCCGCTACTCCCACTATCAACAGGGTATTAAAGATATTCGAGCCGACAACGTTTCCCACAGCCAAATCGGGTGTGTCTTTTATGGCAGAAACCAAACTAACACAAAATTCAGGCATACTTGTTCCCACCGCGACAATCGTCAATCCAACAACGATTTCCGGAATGTGCATTCGTTCAGCTATTCCCACGGCACCATCCGTAAGCCGGTCGGCTCCCCAAAGCACCAAAACAATCCCCACTAAGATAATCAATAAATTCAAAAACATAGGTCTTAATTCGTTTCTTTCACTCGTTTCAAATTCTCCCTCTCTCCCACTATCCACAGCATATCACCAACTTGCAGTGCCCTGTCGGGACTAATGAGCGTAAGATGTCGCTGCCCTTCGTCCACGCCGACCACCATACAGTTGTATTGGTCGCGAATGCCACTCTCGCGCAAGCTTTTCCCAATGAAAGGGCTCTTGGCAGATAGAGTGAGTTGTCGCAACACCATTTCCCGCTTCTCTATGTCGGTTTCCTCAGGATGAACCTCATGTCCTATTGCAACAGAGAGGGAGGCAAGCTGCTCATCGTTTCCAATCGCCTGTATCTTATCTCCGGGGAACAGAATGGTATTGCCTCCCGGAATATTCAAGCGATGAGAACCACGCAACAAACTGCTCACATGCACACCAAAGCGATTGCGCAGCTGGAGCTTTTGAAGTGGTTTTCCCGCCCATGTCGAATCTTCCGGCACATCAAAGCTACCGATGTGAATGTTGCGATCGAGCAAATGCCCCTCAAAGAGCGGACGACGGCGACCTTTTACCTGAGCTTCTATCTCTCTACTGCGCAGATTTTGCACAAACAGACGTTCCAGCGTAATACTTCGTTTCTTCAGACTTCGCGAGAGAATCATGAGAATAAGAAAGGCGATGGCAATGACAATGAGGATTGCATTCTTGAAGCGCGTGAGAAAGTTGCAGATATAAAAGATGAATGCCAACGCAATAATCATGCGTGCCAAGACGGTAAAAACAAGTGGAAGGCGATTGATTCGATTGACAGTCCACAAAGTCTTGAACTCCTCCGAATGGTTTTTCTTCATCACAATGGCGCGCAGGAAAGGCGAAATCAGCAACATGGTGAGCAATCCGCAAACCACGTTCCCCGCCCAATGTGTTCCCGTAATACCGATTGACAATCGGCGAAAGAATGGCAATGCCAACGAGAACATCAGCGTAATGGTTGCCGCGGATAAAATCCCGTAAATCAACGTATTGACCACCATCGCACGTATAAGGCTCTTCCATTGACTGTCGTTCGCCAATGGCTCGGAAGTATTATCGGAAATATGTGCCAAACGCCTTACCCATCGCTTGGGAAGACGACGAAGCAAAAGGTTGTAGCACGGCTCGGCACCACGGATCATGTAAGGTGTGAGGAATGTTGTGATCACCGAAACCGCAACTACAACCGGATAAAGAAAATCGCTAATCACGCCCAACGACAATCCCAAAGAGGCGATGATGAAAGCGAACTCACCGATTTGCGCCATGGAAAAACCGCAACGCATGGCATTTTTCAACGACTGACCTCCCAACATGAAGCCCATCGTACCAAAAACAGCCTGACCGAACAAGATGGTAAGTACAAGCAAGACTATGGGTAGGGCGTATTTCACGAGAACAACCGGATCGACCAACATGCCCACGGATACGAAAAAGATGGCTCCAAACAGATTCTTCACCGGTTCCACAAGTTTGATAATCTTATCTGCTTCTATGGTCTCGGCAAGGATGCTGCCCATAACGAACGCTCCAAAAGCGGCACTAAATCCCACTTGAGTGGACACCACCGCCATCAGACAGCAGAAGCCCAATGCCACAATGAGTAGGGTTTCGTTGTTTAAATATTGGCGAACTGCACGCAAGAATATGGGAATGGCAAAAAGACCGATGACAAACCAGAGAATGAGAAAAAAGCCAATGCGCATCAAGCTAATCAATATCTGCCCGCCGGCAGGATTCGTTCCTTCTGCCACCGCACTCAGCATCACCATCATCACGATGGCAAGGATATCCTCAAGAATGAGCACACTCATCACCGATGCGGCAAATCCTTGCTGCGAGAGTCCCATATCGGAAAACGCCTTATATATAATGGTGGTGGAACTCATGGAGAGCATGCCGCCAAGGAAGATGCAATCTATCTTTTTCCATCCAAAGAAGTAGCCTGCGCCAATACCGAGCACCATCATACAGAGAATAATGGTGCAGGCGGCAATGATGGGCGATGCTCCCATCTTCAGTATCTTCTTGACAGAGAAGTCGAGTCCGAGCGAGAAAAGCAGGAAGATAACACCAATGTCTGCCCAGATTTGTATGTCGCTTTTATCTATCACCTGCATCAGATAGGGCATGTGAGGCGAGACGAGAAAGCCCGCGACGATATATCCCAATACCAACGGCTGGTTAAGTTTCCTGAATACAATCGTTACAAATCCGGCAACGACGAGGATGAGTGCAAGATCCTTTACAAGGTCGGGAAGTTCTGACATATACAAAAGCTTTGAATCGTTCTTACTCCATCCCGAAAGGTGGGAAGATTTACTACGTGCCGGCTTACCATTAGATAAATACGATGATTTGCAAAAAAGTATCGATACCCATTGCCCATTCAACAACTTTTCGGCAGAAATTGAGCAACAGGTATCGGAACAGGGGATTAGTCGTTATATTCGGCAGTCAGCCTGCTGATGTTTATAATAACTTGCATTGCCTTTTCCATTACCTGAATGGAAACAAACTCGTAAGGTCCGTGGAAGTTTACGCCTCCCGCGAAGATGTTCGGGCATGGCAGTCCCTTGAAACTGAGTTGCGCGCCATCCGTACCGCCACGAATGGGTTGTACAAGCGGAGTTACGCCTGCTTGCTCCATCGCTTTTACCACAAGGTCGATGACATGGATGTTCGGATCTATCTTTTCCTTCATGTTGTAATACTGATCATTCAGCTTTATCTCCACCGTACCTTCACCGTATTTCTCGTTCATCTTCCGAACGCACTCTTCCATCACCTTTTTACGATTCTCAAACTTTTCTCTGTCGTGGTCGCGGATGATGTAGTTGAGCTTGGCTTCCTCACAACGGCTTTCAATACCGAGCAGATGGTAGAAGCCCTCGTACCCCTCAGTAGTTTCGGGTATCTCGTCCTGTGGCAACATCTGATTGAACTCCACAGCCAAACGGCTTGCATTCACCATCTTGCCCTTTGCGTAACCGGTATGTACACTTACGCCATGGATGAGTACTTTCGCGCCGGCGGCATTGAAATTCTCGTATTCCAATTGTCCGAGGTCGCCACCATCCATCGTGTACGCCCATTCGCAACCGAATTTCTCCACATCGAAGTGGTGCGCTCCCATACCGATTTCCTCATCAGGATTGAAGCCCATGCGGATTTTTCCATGTTCAATTTCCGGATGGTCGCGCAGATAGCACATGGCTTGTACAATCTCGGCAATACCCGCTTTGTCGTCGGCACCGAGCAGTGTGGTACCATCGGTAACGATAAGGTCTTCGCCCTTATGTTCCAATAGTTCCGGAAACATTTTCGGCGATGAGACCATGTTTTCATTCAACTGTATATCGCCACCCGAATAGTTGTTCACGATGCGTGCCTTGACATTTGCCCCACTGGCATCCAGTGCCGTGTCGTAGTGAGCAATAAACCCAATGGTGGGAACTTCCTTCTTCGTGGTAGCGGGCAACGTGGCGTAGATATACCCCATCTCGTCCATCTCTATTTCCTTAAAGCCTTCTCTTTCGAGTTCTTCCTTCAGGTATTTCGCAAAAATCAATTGTTTCGCGGTGCTGGGTACTGTTTCCGACTCATCGGCAGACTGTGTGTCGAACTTCGTATAATTTATAAATCTTTCTGCTATTTCCATCATATCTTGGGAATTTTAGTTATTTCTATTAGTTGCAAAGTTAAAAAAAACTTTATGCATATCAAAAACTTATTGGATTTATTTTTTGGGAAAAACAATGCGGACAATTCTTTCGGTTCTCTTAATTTTGTGTTCGGTTGTTCATTGATGAGCTTTTGCCTTACAAAAGCTTAGCTTTTGGCTCGCAAAAGCTAAGCGTTTAGAGTGCAAAAGCTAAGCTTTTGAAAAGCACATCGTAAGCACTTTATTATCAACACATTACAATCTATCCAAAAAAGAGGTTCTTGTCGATGGATTTTCGTGATATTAATATCGTCCGCAGAGGCATTATTCGAATGCCGCGCAGGGCTAAACTTGGAGTTACCGTTTATCAACCAATCGCGAATATGGATTTTACGTTTGAACAAATTTCATTAACAAAAAAAAGAGACCTCCACATAATGGCAAAGTCTCTTGTTGGTGACTCCGTTGGGATTCAAACCCAAGACCTCAGGAACCGGAATCCTGCGCTCTATTCAGCTAAGCTACGGAGCCATAAAGTGTTTGCAAAGATACTGCAAAACTTTGAAAACAGCAAAATTATCGAATGGAAAATCCCAATCCGATTTTTCATGATGCAAGTCAATCCACACATCAACCAATTTCGAGTTTCGATTTTTTTAGCTTCAGATGGTTTATGCTAATTCCAAATCCAAATCAACGATGAGCTTCGCAACAGCGTTGTTTTCCTTTTGCAGCCGTTCCAATTCCTGACGAGGCGTGAGAACCGGCTTTATCTCTTCTGCTTTGGCGAGCCTAATGGTAACTTCTATATTGCCGTTATGAAGTTGTTTTGCCATGGTGGCTCTGACTCGATTGCGAATGGCAAGCATTTCCTCCAATAAAATCTTGTTTTCAACAACGACTTCTATCTTAGGATGTTCCGTAATGACGGGCTTCAGATTTTTCATTCGCTGTGCCAGCCCGATGTTAAATTTCCCAATGCGCGTGCACATTCCCCGCCACTCCATGAGAAGCTGTTGCGAAGAGAAGTCCTGACTCTCGTCTTTGTTGGTTATGCTCACATCATCTTCCTTACTCTCCTGTGGTTTGTTCTCGTTGAGAAGATGGTTGAACGACAACCCGATGGTGCCCAAATTCATCTTGGGCATGCTACCCCCACCTCCAGCAGCTGACTTTTTCGTCTCGTATGTCTGGCGTGGGGAATCATCAACCATTTCTCCTTGGGTTGCCAAGGGTTGAGAGATGGTTTTGCGGCTCGCCCCGGACACCTGTCTGACCGGTTTAGGCTGAGCGTTGATGACAAGTTTCTTAAACAGGGATTTCAAACGTTTAGGGCTACGCCCCGAGGCAGGTACGTCGTCATCTTCCTGAGTGATTTGCGCCACCTGAATAAGCGTGATTTCCACCAACAATCGTTTGTTAGAACTTTGCCGATATTCAATGTCGCAACGATTCATCAGCCGCAAGGCTTTATAAAGGAACTTCGTGGGACATTTCCCGGCTTGTTGCTTGTAACGCTCGGCTTGTTGCTTGCTCACTTCAAGCAAAGGCAATGTTTGTTCGTCCTTCGCCATGAGCACGTTACGTACATGACTGGCAAGTCCGTTAACAAGGTGTCCTCCATCAAATCCCTTATTAATAATGTCATTGAGCAAGACCATGATTTCACTCACCTTGTTTTCCATGGCTAAATCCACAATGCGAAAATAATTATCTGCATCGAGAACGTTAAGATCCTCTATCACCTTTTGATAGGTAATGTTGCCTTGCGAGAAACTTGCCGTTTGATCAAAGATGGAAAGCGCATCGCGCATTCCGCCATCAGCTTTCTCCGCGATGATGTTCAGGGCTTGTTCTTCGTATTTTATCCCTTCCTTTTCTGCCACCTCCTTCAGGTGTTCAATGATGTCGGGAACGGTCATGCGCTCAAAATCATAAATCTGGCAACGCGAGAGAATAGTGGGGAGTATTTTGTGTTTCTCCGTTGTGGCAAGAATGAATATGACATGAGCCGGCGGTTCCTCCAATGTTTTGAGAAAAGCGTTGAAAGCCGCCGTGGAGAGCATATGCACCTCATCGATGATAAAAACCTTGTATTTCCCCACTTGCGGGGGAATACGTGTTTGTTCCATCAGCGATTTGATATTCTCCACCGAGTTGTTGCTGGCAGCATCCAGTTCAAAAATATTATAGCTTCGCCCTTCGTTGAAGGATTTGCAACTTTCACATTCGTTACAAGCTTCGCCGTTCGCCGCCGGATGCGCACAATTGATGGCCTTGGCGAAGATGCGCGCACAAGTAGTCTTCCCTACTCCGCGCGGTCCGCAGAACAAATAGGCATGAGCCAGTTTCCTGCTCTTCACCGCATTCTTCAGCGTGGTGGTAAGTGCCTGCTGTCCCACCACCGAATCGAAAGTAACGGGGCGGTATTTTCTCGCAGAAACGATGTATTCGTCCATATATAAATCATTGATAGTTTTTGCAAAGGTAACAAAAAGTTAAGACATGGAGATTAGGGGCAGAGGGAATTAATTGTTAATTTGCCAAAAATCTTATTCAACACGCTACCTTTCTCAAATCTTTTGATTACTTTTGCAAAGGATAGCGGTGAATGGTCGTTCGGACAGTCTCCGAGGAGTTTCCGCTGTCATGGATGCAAATTCACTAACAGCTGATTGCGTGAGTCGATTTACGGGACATATCTTTTATTTTCTCAGCAAGTTCAAGTATCATATTGTCATCATACTGGGCGTGCTGGTCGTGGGTGTGCTGGATGAGAACAGCTTCACCAAACTCATAAAGTACGCTTATCAGATACAAGACTTAAAGGCGGAGATTGCCAAATACGAGACACAATATCATCAAGACACGGAATTACTGAAAGAAATAAAGCGCAATCCCAATGCGATGGCAAAGATTGCTCGCGAGCGTTACTTTATGAAAGCCGATGACGAGGACATCTTTGTACTTAGCGATGATGAACAAGCGACAGATAACAAACACGATGAACCAGTTGAATAAAATTGAGAGCTTATTGTTTATGGCAGGTGGCGTCCTGATGGTAACGGGTGCGGGATTATATGCTTTTCTTCTTTGGCAACCGGTGGCTTGTTGGTTGATGTTGGTGGGGGCTGTCTTCTTCGTTCTCATGCAGATGCGTCAGAAATATTCAGGGAATAGCATTACCATAAAACGACTGCGCAAGATTATGTCAATAGCCAATATCGGGTTTATTCTCGCAGGTCTATTCATGGTGGAAGACTCCTATTCCTTTATTGAGCCTTTGTTTTCAAAGTCGATTGGTGGTTATACCACTTATGTGAACGTGTTTCATCATAATTGGGTGGTGATTTTGCTCATTTCCGCAGTCATAGAAGTTTACACCACTCATCGAATTAGCTATGAATTGGGCAAGGACAGCGAGCGACAAGATGAAAAAACACTAAAAAAGGATTGATTAGTTTTAAATTGAATGAAAAACTTTCGTAACATCAACTATACATTGTATATTTGTGGTGAACAAGGAAAATGTATATGAACAAGATTCTTTATGCCGCTATTTCGCTCGTAGTTTTTGCCTCATGCGCAAAATCTTATAACATTCAGGGTACTTCCAATGTCTCCGGTTTGGACGGAAGGAAATTATATCTGAAGATGTCGCACGCCGACTCATTGTTAAACCTTGACTCGTGCGATGTAGTACACGGCGAATTCATCTTCCACGGATCTGTGGATTCCGCAAAGGTGGCACAGGTTTTCATGGACGATATCAATCTTCAGTTCCCCATTGTAGTGGAAGAAGGCGACATCGTGTTGAAATTAGACAACACGCAACAGAGCGTAAGCGGAACCCCGCTAAATGAAAAGCTGAACGCCTTTTGGACAAAGTTTACCCAACTACGCAACCAATATACCGAAATAGACCATGAAGAGAGTGCTGCCATTCTCAACGGACAAGACGAGGAAACGGTTAATGCACGCTTAATAAAGAAAGCTCTAAAAGTGTATGCAGCGGGAGACGAGCTATTCACCAACTTTGTTACAGAGAATTTTGACAACATCCTTGCTCCTTGGGGATTTTTCACTCGCGTTACCTACGATACCACACCGGATGCTTATCCCGTTTGGATGAACGATTATCTATATATGTACGCCTTAAACCAACTTCCGGCGTGGGTGGAGTATATCATGACGAAAGCACCGGAAAAGTTTAAGGAGAATCCTCATATCAAGGAGTTCTATAATAACTTTCTACAGGCACAAAAAGAAATGAATGGAACAGCCGACTCTCATCCGGCACCGTTGCCAGCAGCAGGCAATGACGCACCGACTGCCGGTGTTACACCTCCCACTCCTGCAGAAATGGCGGGCGACACCATACAAGGGAGAGAATAAATTATAATCTCATAACAGGACACAGCGATGAGGAAACTCATTAAAGGCGGAATAATCGTTAATGAAGGGCGTGTGTTTAAGGGCACAATCGCCATAGAAAACGATAGGATTGATGAAATAACCGAAGACGAACAGTCTGCCCGTGGCACATTCGATGAGGTCATCGATGCCACGGGTTGTTTTGTATTACCCGGAATTATTGACACCCACGTTCACTTCCGGGAGCCGGGAATGGAAGCGAAAGCAGACATGGAGAGTGAAAGCCGAGCAGCAGCATATGGTGGTGTTACCTCTTTCTGCGAAATGCCGAATACACTTCCGCAAACAACAACGCCGGAAGCACTCAACGATAAGTTTGCAAGGGCAAAGCGAAGTAGTCACGTAAACTATGGTTTCTTTTTCGGTGCGACGAACGCCAATAGTCCTCTCATCAAGCAATTGAACATTCATGACATACCCGGTGTAAAACTATTTATGGGTGCCTCAACAGGAAATATGCTGGTTGATCAACGCAAGGCCTTGGAAGACATCTTCTCCACTGCCGCGGAGATGCACCTGCCCTTAATGACCCATTGCGAAGACTCGACTATCATCAATGAAAACATGAAAGCTGCCAAGGCGAAGTATGGCGACGACCCTGCCATCACGCATCACTGCGAAATCAGAAGCGAGAAAGCTTGTTGGCAATCCTCAAGTCTCGCGGTGCAATTGGCGTTGAAGTATAACACACAGCTGCACATTGCCCATGTAAGCACTGCTCGCGAGCTTTCATTGCTCGACATGCCGGGGGCAAAGGATTTGGTTACGCTGGAAGCGGTGATAGCCCATCTTTACTTTACCAATGACGATTATCTCGTAAAGAAAGCACTCATAAAGTGCAACCCGTCAGTGAAAACAACTCACGACCGCACCGAACTCCGCAAAGCATTGACAGATGGCAGAATAACGACTATCGGAACGGATCACGCACCTCACCTCTTCGCTCAGAAACAAGGAGGATGTGCGAAGGCAATGTCAGGTATGCCCATGATTCAATTCTCTTTACCTACCCTGTTGGAACTGGTTGACCAAGGAGTTCTCTCAATGGAAAGAATGGTGGAGCTGACTTCCCATGCTCCCGCACGCCTCTTCTCCATCGACAAGCGTGGATATTTGCGTCGGGGTTACAAAGCAGACATAACGATTGTCCGCCCCGATACTCGATGGGTGGTGAACGAAGACATCATACAGAGCAAATGCAAATGGAGCCCGATGCAAGGACATGAATATCATTGGAAAGTGGTTCATACGCTTTGCAATGGACAACACATCCTAAACGGAGATAAATTCAACTCCGAATATCGAGGCGAACAATTATCATTTAGACATTAAACAGATGATAGCGAGAATAGTCATACCTTTATTGCTTATCATAGTGCTGTCCGATGTATATATCGATGCTCACTATTTTCGCAAACATTACAAAATATCATGGTGGCTGCGACTGCTTTGGTGGACGCCTTCCATTTTCCTTGTTACTTACACCTGCGCCCTCGCATCCATAGAAAGTTTTGCTCCTCATAACCTGACATGGCTCAACGCCTATCTCTTATTGATAGGTATAGTAGTAGGACCAAAAGCCATCTTTGCCGTTTGTTCCTCGATAGGATGGTTCATAAGGAAATTCATCACCCACACACATCGCAACCCGGGACATTACATCGGATTGGCGATAAGCTGTTTCATGGTAACGATGTATCTCTACGGACTGACTTTCGGCTTTTCCCAAATTCGCGTGAGGCACATCAACCTCACATTCAATGACCTGCCTGCCACATTCGACGGATATAAAATCGTTCATGTATCCGATCTTCATTTAGGAACTTTCAAAGGATGGCGTGCAAGGATTTTGAAAGCCGAAATGGATAGTATCAGCAAGCAACGGGCTGACCGCATTTTCTTTACCGGAGACCTTCAAAACATGCGCCCACACGAGGTGGAAGAAATGGCACACGTTATCAGGAATGCCATGAAAGGCACCATAGCCGTCTTGGGAAACCACGACTACACGGAATACGTTAAAGGCACTCCGGAAGAGCTTTCGCGACAAGAACAACGGTTGAGAAAGGTGATCCGCGACTCATTGGAATGGACATTGCTCACCAACGCCAACATGACGCTTCACAAAGACAATGATTCCATATATATATGTGGAGAGGAAAACGACGGACTGCCACCTTTTCCAAACAAGGCGGACTTAAAAAAGACTATGCGAGGCATCCCCGACAACGCTTTTGTCATCATGCTGCAGCACGATCCGTCGGCATGGCAACGCTCCATCCTTCCTCACACACACGCACAACTGACGCTCAGCGGGCACACCCATGCCGGACAAATGCAAGCAATGGGCATACGACTTTCACAACTATGGCTGCGAGAAGACTACGGACTCTTTTCCGAGAACAATCGCTATCTATACGTTACTGCGGGACTGGGCGGTTTAATACCGTTTCGTCTGAACATGCCCAACGAAGTTACCGTCATCACGTTACACACCACAAAAAGATTAAGATGAAAGCTCCCACCGAAAAGATACCAACAGACATCCCGACAATGAAAACAAAAGTCTCGCATGGCAGCCGAATGACAAGAGCGGTGTATTGCCTCTACACACTCATCATCTTTCTTCCGCTATTCATCCTCGCATCAATTCTGACAACAGTGGCAACAGTGGTTGGATGCGCCCTGGGGAACGGACATTTCTGGGGCTATTATCCCGGAAGATATTGGTCTCGATTTACCATTCGTCTCCTTCTACTACCCGTGAAAGTGGAAGGACGAGAACATCTTCATCCACACCAAAGTTATGTTTTCGTGAGCAACCATCAGGGCGCATTCGACATCTTCCTGATATATGGTTTTTTGGGACGCAACTTCAAGTGGATGATGAAAAAAGGCATCCGCAAGATTCCCTTTGTAGGGGTGGCTTGCGCCTATGCGCACCACATCTTTGTGGATAAGAGTGGGGCCAGCAAAATCAAGAAGACTTACGATGAGGCACGTGCCACATTGAGAGAGGGCATGTCGCTGGTGGTCTTCCCGGAAGGAGCACGCACGTTCACCGGACACATGGGAAAGTTCCGGCGCGGTGCTTTCATGCTGGCAGATGAAATACAGCTTCCGGTTTGTCCACTCTCCATCAACGGCTCCTTTAACGTCATGCCACGAACCAAGGACTGGCATTTTCCCGTATGGCATCCCATCAGTCTGACAATTCATCAACCCATCCTGCCGAAAGGAAAGGGAACGGAATACGAAAAAATGGCAATGGAAGAAGCCTATCGAGTGATAGAAGCGGGATTAACACCGGAATATCAAGGTTATGTGGAAAATCCCGACCAATGAGCAAGGGGCGGACATGGAGTTTGCAGGATTATTCTCAACGCGCCGAGCCGAGAAAGTTTACAAACCGACTTGTCAAATGATGCCACAAGAGAAATTGCTCACCGGCAATTTACCGTGGCAAAAAAGAGAACATAGATTTGTTACATTCGGATAAATATACTACATTTGCAAAAAACAACGAACAATGGACAGCGACAGCATTGTAATCATTCCCACTTACAACGAGAAAGAGAACATAGAGAAAATCATCCGGGCGGTCTTCGGCTTGGAAAAGTGTTTTCATGTATTGGTAATTGATGACGGAAGTCCGGACGGAACGGCACGAATTGTTCACCAAATGATCGAGACAGAGTTCTCCGACCGTTTGTTCATCATCGAGCGTACGGGGAAACTTGGATTGGGAACGGCATATATTCGTGGGTTTAAGTGGGCATTGGAGCACGGCTACAAATATGTATTCGAGATGGATGCTGACTTCAGCCACGACCCCAAAGACCTGCCTCGCCTCTACGATGCCACCCACAACGAGGGCTACGACGTGGCAGTGGGGTCGCGCTACGTCAGCGGAGTGAACGTGGTAAATTGGCCCATTGGTCGCGTATTGATGAGCTATTTCGCCAGCAAATACGTGCGTTTCATCACGGGCTTCCATGTTCACGATACCACTGCGGGATTTGTATGCTATCGCCGCAAAGTATTGGAAACCATACCTTTGGATGATATTCGCTTCAAAGGCTACGCTTTTCAGATAGAAATGAAATACACCGCTCACAAGATTGGCTTCCAAATAAAAGAAGTGCCTGTCATCTTCGTCAATCGCAGGGAAGGCATCAGCAAGATGAGTGGTGGAATCTTCTCCGAAGCCTTGTTTGGAGTCATGCGACTGCGTTGGGACGGATGGTTCAGAAAATATCCGGAAATAAAAGATTAAGAATGTCGCCAACAGCTCCATCGCAGCCTCCGCTCCAATGATGCCGGCTTGGTCTTTATTTCTTTACTTCCACCTGATTTTTTCATGTCTTTATTTTACGATGAATAACTCCTTCATATGCCTCCATGGAGCTGTGCGTTACGTCTCTATAGAGTTGTGTGTTACGTCTCTATAGAGTTGTGCGTTACGTCTCTATAGAGTTGTGCGTTACGTCTCTATAGAGTTGTGTGTTACGTCTCTATAGAGACACACTTAACGCCTCTATAGAGACGTTTTGTGCTTACTAAAAACGCCTTTTCGATTGATGCTTTTTCGGCGTAATGGACATTTGGTAGGCTGAAAAGCTCCAGATGTCCTTTATTTATTACCTTTGTGCCATTTGAAAACCTATGAATACACGAGTTCGGGATAAGAAAATCTTTAGAAAAGTTCCAATTGCCTTGATTTCTCTACGTGTACCGGCAGTGCCTCCGGCTTATTGTCAAAGAAACAATAGGCTGTAAGAGCAGAACATAAGTTCATGATGAAATTATGTATTGATCGGTGCCGTGAATGTACAAGGTTAGCCTTGTTCTTGAGCAACTCGTTGATACATTCGATGATGTATCTCTTTCTAAGCATGATTCTGTCATACATAGGCATAAGTTTGTTCTTCATGTTCGCTTTTAGACCATGTACGAGATGTATGCCTTGGTCGAACAATGTTTCAAAGAGTTCCTTTTTGATATATCCTCTGTCAGCGAACACTTTTCCATACAAGACTTTTGTAAAAACGCTCCACACCCGTTTATCTCTGTCATCAACATTTGCCCCTGTAAGACAGAAGGTTATAATCTCGCCAGAGTCATTACAGAGCAGGTGCAGTTTAAAGCCGTGACACCAACCCATAGTACCTTTTCCGTTCTTCGCGAAACCGGCAAATACCTTGTTGAAATAACGCCGTACATTATGACATACAGGGATCATGGTACTGTCGACAAACGTTATCCCTGTACATTTGCCAAAGGCATAAAGCTTCATAAACATCATCATCTGGAAGAAAACACGTGGCATTAGTTCCACGAAACGATTGTAGGATACAGCATCGGGAAACTCCTGCTTGAGTTGTCCGCGAATGCAGTTGAGGTAATACTCCTTGAAGTTACGGTATGTACCGAAATGATAGCACACAAGAATAGTCATAATTTCGCTTTCAGAAAGACGACCTTTACGATTTCTATAACGTTTTCCTTTACCGTTATGGGTAGGCAAAAAAAGGTTGTTTTCGAGTTCAGAATTCAAATTTCTGTTAAATTCATCTATAATACAGAATATTTCAGTAAATTTGTCTTTGGTAATTATCGCTTTGTTTTTATTTGAAACTTGATGATTATCACCACTAAAGGTACAAATAATAAGCGAGATTGCCAACTTTTAAGAGCTTTTCTTATCCCGAACTCGCGTAATATATAACTTATAGAGCGGTTTCTTTTCGTTATTCTTCTCTTTTCAATATGGCTGTCATGGTGGGTTGGGTGGTCTCCAATTCTATTGTGTAGGAGGCTTCATAGAGTAGGGGGAGTGTGTCCTTACCTGCCTTCATGACTTGCTTATAGGTAATTTTCTTGTAGTCTTCGGTCACGGTCGTGTCGTTCTGATAGTCGTATTGCTGTTCCGTTGTGTCGTTTTCGAGTGCATTCTGGGGTTCTACTTCCATTTTTTCGTACTCTTCGACCGTCATTGCGGAGTCCGCAGAACTTGCCGCATCTATGCAACTGTCGAGGTAGGCTGTGTCAGCCACCATCGTGTCAACCTCTGTGGAGTCGGATACGGTTTTGTAGATGTATTCGTATTTTTGTTGTTGTCTTTCGAGGCTGAAGCTCAGGTCTTTTTTCAACTTGGCTGTCTGCGTCGTGTATCTGTTGTTTCGGTTGGTTCCGTCGAGCGGTTTCCCGATGGTTGCCGTCCCTTTTTTGAATGGTATGTGATAGAAGTTGTTCCACATCGTGAACCCCGGACAACAGACGTTGAGGAAAATTTTGGTGAGTGTGCTGCCTATTTGTGGCATCTGAAGCATCTTCATTGTTTCCTCCATTTCCTTTTCCGTCTCTTTGTCGGCCTTTCCCGATGTCAACAGTATCTCATGAATCTTTTCGCATATCTTTTGCCAATGTCGCTGTCCGTCCATGATGGTCCATGTGTCCATGTTGGGAGACAGGAGTACGGTGATTTTGTTTTGTTTGAAGTAATCGAACACCGCTCCCACCAGTGTATCAAACTCCTTGTCGGCGTCCGACTGGTTGTATTCGGGTGTCTCGGCAATCTCCAAAGTGGCTACTATGACGTACGGGGTTACATCGTTTATCTCTATTGTGAATCGGTTTTTCAGCTGGTTCTTGTATAGTGCCATTGCCAGTCCGCCTATGTATTGTGTTTGCATGGAGGCTTCCGGCATTATTTCTAACGGTGCGAACAGGCCAAAATCGGGAATTTTCATGTTGGCTGTTTCAGGATGGATGTTGTCGATGGTGAGGCAATAGCTTGCCTTGAGCCCCTTTCTGAATTTCTGATGGTAGTTGTCCACAGTGGGGTTGGTGTGTCT
Organism: Prevotella brunnea; assembly: GCF_008016795.1. GTDB lineage: Bacteria > Bacteroidota > Bacteroidia > Bacteroidales > Bacteroidaceae > Prevotella > Prevotella brunnea. The sequence continues at coordinate 1,854 of NZ_SDIK01000094.1, read as the reverse complement.
ATGTGCCAAGATTGGTAGGCAGACTGCTGCGAGCAGCAATAGTATTATTTTTCTCATGATGGTCGTTTGTTGGGTTGTTGGCAGCTTATTGTTCTCTTCTGAGTATGATTCCCACTTTAGGCTTCTTGCCGTCTCTTTCAATTTCGTAAGTTTGTTCGTAGAGAGTCGGCATCGAGTCTTTCCCGATAATCAGGTGATAGTGCCTGTGCTCCAAGGTAAATCGGGCGGTTTTCTGCGCCTTCTCGTCGGGTTGCGGATCTGTCGTGTTCCCGTTTTCGTTTCCATCAGTCCACACGCTGTCTATTTCGACGGAGTCTGCCTCATCGTATGACCAAGCGATGGCTCGGCGACTATACTGGTCGGATGTCATTTCGAACGAGTTGTCGGCAGCCATTTCGGCCTTTTCCACCGTGTATGTCTGTTCCTTATCGCTGTCGTTGATTGGTTGCCCCGTGGTTTTCTGCCCCAAACAGAAAGGTGTGTTGTAGGCTTTCTCGAACCAGTGGAGGGCGGGACATGCCATGCGGATGAAAAATTCCAACAGTCTTTGTCGGGGAGTCGGGTACTGGAGCTGGTAATCCTCTGCTTTTTTCGCATCGTAGTCCGTACCTTTCCGTATTCCCATGCGCTCCGACAGATTGTCCCAATGTTCTTTTCCGCCCACCAGCATCCAACTGTTCATGTCGTTGGGGAAGAACATTGTGAATTTGTTTTCCTCCAAATACTCTGTCATGGCTTTCGAGACCTTGTCAACCTCTTTGACATCAGTCTCTTTCTTCTCTTTCGGTTTGTGAATGAGCAGCGAGAAAACCGTGCCGTAGGGTGTCGTGTCAATCACCTCAAGCGTGAACTTGTGGCACTCTTCGTCGGAGAAGGCATATCCAGAGAGACCAAAATAGCTGTACATGATGAGCTGTATTTGGTCAGATTGGTCGAGAAGCGAGTAGTACTTGGGGACATCTGTCTCCTCAACGCCATCGCTGTCAATGGTAATCTGGAAACTGTAGGTGGCTTTCTGACCTTTCTCAAATCGTGGCCGGTAGGTCTGCGCCCCAGTCGTCGTCAACCCTTGCGCCATGGTCGTCAGGCAGAGGATTGTCGTCAGTGCGGTAATTAGTATTCTCATGCTAATTGATTGTATGATAATTCATCAGCAAATGTAATTATTAAAAACGACAAACGGAAATGTTTTTCAGTAAATTTTCAATTTTTTTTCTTTTCGTTCTTTTATTTGGTGGTATTGGATATATTCAGTAACTTTGCCGATGAAGATAAGATCGTTTATGGATTCACAACCCAATAAGAAACCCACCTATACCGTACCGGTGGCCATCTGCGCCGCCGTGCTCGTGTTCGGCTCGCTGCTGCTGGCCTTTCTGATGGCTACGCGCGACATGGCGCCACCGCGCAAGTACGAGGTCGATATGTCGGGCTCGGTCATCGGCATCGATACCACGTCGAAGATTCCCGTGCTGACGAAGGAAGAGGCCAAGGAAGTCGAGGTCAAGGACCACAAGAAAGTCGATTACGTCGAGCCAGCCCCGAAAGCCGACGAGGAGAACATACCGGCACCGGAGCCCATCATCGTGCCGTCAACACCCCCGACGGTGATAGAAGAGTCAGCCCCTGCGGAGACAAAAGCGCCGAAAACCGGAGAGAAAGCGCCGAAAATAGAAATCAAGTCGCCCAAGGTAGAGCCGATAGAGTAGGCCGTCTTCAGCCCCCTGTCAGCTGCTACAAAAGCCGTGGCAATCCAAAAGCTGACCTTTTGCATTGCGAAAGGGCAGAGATGACCGTGTGAAAGCTCACCTTTCGCAGTCCCGTTTCTCAGATGCTGTCTTTTCCTGAATTCAC
>NZ_SDIK01000093.1 GCF_008016795.1 Prevotella brunnea | reverse complement strand
GGCTCAACAGGAAGTACAGGAGAACCATCCAAATGAGAACATCCATGCCATCAGAAAAGTCCGTCATCTTCCTCCTGGCAGCCGTGGCGATGGAGGAAACAAAGACAACATATGAAAGGAGAATATATCAATTCAAAAACTGGAAAGAAAAGAATAAAATAACAGTGGAAGTACAGAGAAAGGAAAGATGAATTACACACTTTTAAGGACACTACCTAAGTTTGTTCTTCATGTTCGCTTTTAGACCATGTACGAGATGTATGCCTTGGTCGAACAAGGTTTCAAAGAGTTCCTTTTTGATATATCCTCTGTCAGCGAATACTTTTCCATACAAGACTTTTGTAAAAACGCTCCACACCCGTTTATCTCTGTCATCAACATTTGCCCCTGTAAGACAGAAGGTTATAACCTCGCCAGAGTCATTACAGAGCAGGTGCAGTTTAAAGCCGTGGCACCAACCCATAGTACCTTTTCCGTTCTTCGCGGAACCGGCAAACACCTTGTTGAAATAACGCCGTACATTATGACATACAGGTATCATGGTACTGTCGACAAACGTTATCCCTGTACATTTGCCAAAGGCATAAAGCTTCATAAACATCATCATCTGGAAGAAAACACGTGGCATTAGTTCCACGAAACGATTGTAGGATACAGCATCGGGAAACTCCTGCTTGAGTTGTCCGCGAATGCAGTTGAGGTAGTACTCCTTGAAGTTACGGTATGTACCGAAATGATAGCATATAAGAATTGTCATAATCTTGCTTTCAGAAAGACGACCTTTACGGTGTCTATAACGTTTTCCTTTGCCGTTATGTGTAGGTAGGAAAAGGTTGTTTTCGAGTTCGGTATTCAAATTTTTGTTAAATTCGTCTATAATACAGAATATTGCAGTAACTTTGTCTTTGGTAATCATCGCTTTAACTTTGTTTGTAACTTATTGATTATCACCTATAAAGATACAAGTAATAAGCGAGATTACCAACTTTTTAAGAACTTTTCTTATCCCGAACTCGCATAATAGATTATTAATCTTTGCAACCGAGTTGCAAGATTAAATGGATATCTTTGCATCGTGATGATGAAAAAAATATCCATATTTAGTATCTGGTTGGCAATCCTCATGGTGTTGTTTGTCTCTGTTTTGGCACATCATCATCACCCCAAAGAAGTATGCTTCATTGAAATGACATGCGCGTTGGATGGCAATGTTAATGATAGTCACACTGGCCACTCGACTTCGGGTCAAAGTTCTACACCAGACAATTGCTCTGTTGAACAAATCAAACACATTGTCAAAAACGAAAAGTGCGTTCAACAGATCACACAGACCATAGAGAAGCAATCACACTTATTGTATGTTTTCTCGCCGTATAAAATATTGTCAAACCTTGAAGCTTCAAAGTTTAACGAAACATCACAAGAGCCCTCTTTTCATCTGCTTGAGGTAAATATTGTCTCAAGTGGGTTACGAGCGCCTCCTCTCTCATAATTATATCCATTTTTTTTAAATAAATAGAATAAGACATGACGGTTGTTCTCAATATGTCATGTATAATTAAGTCATGAGATATGATCAATAAAATTATTTATTTTTCCATTAAGCATAAGTTCTTGGTGATACTCCTCTTGGTAATCATTATAGGTGGTGGCTTATATTCACTAAAAACCATCAATGTAGATTCTACACCAGATATCACCAATAATCAAGTACAGGTTATTACTGTGTCAGAAAACCTTTCAACAACAGATATAGAGCAGTTTGTTACTTACCCTGTAGAACTTGCCATGTCGAATCTTCCTGGTGTAATAGACATTCGTTCTATCTCTCGATTCGGTGTATCGGTTGTGACCATTGTGTTCAAGGATAATATGGATACCTATCTGCCACGCCAACTTGTTCAAGAGAAGTTAGAAGAAGTACGTGAAGAAATTCCAGAAGGCTTTGGCACTCCCCAAATGGGACCTATAACAACAGGGTTGGGTGAAATTTATCAATACACATTAGTTCCTAAAGACAGCAATTTATATAGTCCACAGGAATTGCGAACTATTCAAGACTGGATAGTTAAACGTCAACTGTCAATGATTCCAGGTGTTGTCGAAGTGAACTCTTTTGGTGGGAGTATAAAGCAATACGAGGTGGCTCTTAATCCGAATAGGCTCAATGCAATGAAAGTTACTATCAGTGAAGTATACGAAGCATTAAGCAAGAATAACATCAATACCGGTGGAGCCTATATCGAGCGCAACCACATGGCCAATTTTATTCGTGGTGAGGGAGTGGTTAAATCTATTGCAGACATTCAAAACATAGTTGTTAAGAATACGAATGGTATTCCTGTTCTGATACGAGACGTGGCCGATAAAGTTGATATTGGTTCACAAGTACGTTATGGCGCCTTTACCCAAAATGGGCATGAGGCTGTTGGTGGCATGATTCTGATGTTAAAGGGAGCAAACTCAGACAAAGTGGTTGATGCTGTTAAAAATAGAATGGAAAGTATCAAGAAATCACTTCCCACAGGTATTGAGATAAAACCGTTTCTCGATCGTTCTAATCTTATCGACCGTACAACGAGTACAATAGCTCGCAATTTGGTAGAGGGAGCCCTGATTGTCATTTTTGTATTAGTCTTACTACTCGGAAATGTGCGAGGTGGCATCATTACAGCTTCCGTTATTCCATTATCTCTATTGTTTGCCTTTATCATGATGAGAATCTTTGGGGTTTGGGCGAATTTAATGAGCCTGGGGGCTATTGATTTCGGTATTATTGTCGATGGAGCCGTTATTATTGTAGAGGGCATTGTATTTGAGATTGGAAAGAGGACTAAGCACCATCTTAAAGTTGACCAGACGGCCATGAATCAAATTAGTTACGATGCGGCATCCTCAATGATGAACTCGGCTTTCTTTGGTCAGCTGATAATTCTAATCGTTTTTACACCGATTATATTCTTGACAGGAATCAGTGGTAAGATGTTTTCACCTATGGCTTACACGTTCTCGTTTGCACTCTTAGGTGCGATCATACTCTGTTTAACCTATGTACCTATGATTTCGGCTCTTATTCTACGCCCCTTACATAATTCCGATAGTAGGATTGTCAGGTTTGAGAAGAGATTGGAGCAAGTAAGTAACAAGTTGATTACAAAAATCACGAGGGCGTATAATCCGCTGCTTCTTTTTTCACTTCGACATAAGACAGCAGTCATTCTCTCAGCTATAATCATGTTAGGAATTACGACCATCGCCTTTACGCGTATGGGTGGAGAATTTATTCCTGAGCTTGATGAAGGAGATATAGCAATGCAAACATTTCTTAGACCAGGAAGTTCTCTCTCTGAAACAATCAAGAGAGAAAAAGAAGTTGAGCGTCTGCTTTTGGATAACTTCCCTGAAATCAAAACAGTCTGTGCACGCATTGGCGTGGCTGATATTCCTACTGACCCTATGGGATTTGACTATACGGACAGTTTTATTATCCTTGAAAAAGACAGGAGTAAATGGACTTCGGCCACAACGAAGGAGGAACTTATTGAAAGGATAAAGGAAAAGCTCCAAATTTTACCCGGGCTAAACTTTTCTTTCTCTCAGCCAGTAGCACTTCGATTCAACGAACTGCTTACTGGTGTCCGCGAGGATGTAGCCGTAAAACTCTATGGTGACGACCTCGAAAAACTCAATAAATTGGGAAATCGGATGGTAAGCATTATTAGTAAAATATCTGGTGCCAAAGACGTGGCTCTTGAACGTACAGACGGATTACCACAGATTACAGTAAAATATGACCGGCAGCGCTTAGCACAATATGGAATGAATATTGCTGACCTAAACGGGTATGTGAGTTCTGCTTTTGCTGGCAGTTCTGCCGGAGTGGTATTTGAAGGTGAAAAACGTTTCGACCTTGTCATTCGACTCTCCGAGACGTATCGTAAGAGTATCGATAATCTTAAGCAACTCTATGTTGATCTGCCAAATGGGTCGCAGATACCCCTGAGAGAGGTAGCCAATATTAACTATGAGTCAGGTCCAATGCAAATATCACGAGATAAAGCCTCACGCAGAATCTATGTAGGAGTGAATGTGCGAGGACGTGATGTGGCATCCGTCGTCTCTGATATTCAAAAAAGTCTTGATGCTGAGTTGACTCTTCCTTCAGGTTATCGACTGGAATATGGAGGTGAATATCAAAATCTCCAAGAAGCAAAGGCACGCTTGATGATAGTTCTCCCAATAGCCATGGCACTAATTTTCCTTTTACTCTACTTTGCATTAAAATCATTTAAGCAGAGCTTGATGATTTATATGGCAGTACCTCTTGCTACGATTGGTGGAGTTTTAGCTTTGATATTGCGTGGTATGTCTTTTTCCATCTCGGCAGGTGTCGGCTTTATCGTGTTATTCGGTGTTGCAGTACTCAATGGTTTGGTACTCATTAACCGATTCAATTCATTAAAAAGTGAAGGTATGAAAGATATAAATCGAAGAATTATAGTGGGTACAAAAGAGCGCATACGACCTATCTTACTAACAGCAACAGCTGCAATGCTTGGCTTTTTGCCTATGGCGGTATCAGGCTCTGCAGGGGCGGAAGTGCAACGACCATTAGCCACAGTAGTTATTGGAGGGCTATTTACCGCAACACTACTTACGCTGGTCGTAATTCCATTATTATATGCATTAGAAGAAGGGGTAAATATTAAGAAAAAAAAGATACCGACGGCTATTACACTTACATTGGTCATGCTATTAATGACAAATGGTTCGAAAGCGCAAACTGTTAGTCTTCAACAAGCATTTCAACTTGCAGAACAAAATTACCCTACAATAAGGATAGCTGAACTTCGTGTCAATCGTGAGAAAACGATGATTAAAGGCGTAAATAACATAGGAGACACGGAGTTCTCAGCAGGTGTGGACGAACTCGGCAGAGGTAATGATGCTACCTTTTCATTATTATCTATCCGACAGAATCTGAATCTATTCGGTAAGAAGCAACGTACTCGTGCTCAAGAACAAGCAACAAGAACAGCTCGTGCAGAAGCAGCGTTGACAAAATATGACTTACAAAGAGCTGTAAGTTACGATTATGCCCAAGCGTACATTCAGAAACAGAGAATGAAAGTCTATGCAATGATTGACTCTATCTATCAGAATTTTGAACATGCCGCAAAATTAAAATATGAAATGCGTGAGACCTCGCAATTAGAATATTTAACAGCAAAGAAGAAAGCGATAGAGATGAAGGAAAATTTGAATCAGTCAACTTATGATTATCAAGTAGCAGTTAGATTGTTATCTCGATGGTTAGGAGAAGGAATTTACGAACCTTCTACCTCCCCAGAAGAAATATTCGCAGTATGCAATGACACTGTTCATCCAATATTGGCATTGCAGAAAGAAAAAATTAAACTGGCACAAACACAGATAGAAGTTGAAAAAACAAAAGTGCTACCAAATTTTTTCGTAGAAGCAGGGGCGCAGAGAAATGGAAATAGGTTAGGCTATTGGACTATAAATGTTGGTATGAGTATTCCCTTATTTAGAAATTCATATCGTGCACAGAAGCAAGCCATGGCCATGGATAAGGAGATTGAAGAGGCTTATCTCACCTTATCACGTCAACAACTTAAAAGTGTTCAAGAGCGTTTACAAACAGAAAATCTAAAATGGCAGACGAAACTCAAATACTTTCAAGAAACAGCATTACCAACAGCAAGAGAGCAACAACGAGGAGCAGCTTCCGCTTACCGACTCGGGGCAACTGACTATATTGGCTTTATCCAGACCATGGGCGATGCTGTGCAGACAGAGCTTGACTATTGGTCAGCTTACGAAAAATACATCAATACAAAGATAGATTTACAATATCCAAATATTTAAGACAATGAAAACAAAAAAATATATCTATATGGCCTCTCTCTTGCTTCTAATGGCTTGTGGCAACACCAAGAAGCAGGCCGAAAACAGTGAAGAGAATGCGTTGAAGGAACAGACCCAAGTAGTCCTCACTGACGAGCAAGTGAAGAAGGTGAATATTGAGGTTGGCCATCTTACAGAGATGGTTTTTGAGAATGCTATAGAAGCGAATGGAAAACTGGTTATCGATCCGCAAAGTGAAGCAACTGTAACTCCGCAAACGGGTGGAAATATCAAACAGATATTAGTTAAAGAAGGACAAATAGTGGCTAAAGGCCAGATCATCGCTTACTTGTCTCACCCCGACTTTGTTAACCTTCAGACACAATATCTATCATCCCTCAATCAGCAGAAGTATCTCTCGAAAGAGTTTGCTCGCCAGGCAATGATGATGAAAGAGGGGGTGGGTGCAGGTAAGGATTACGACCGTATCAAATCAGAATTAAAGATAGTTAATGGCGAATTGCAAATGTTATCCGCCCAGCTTAGAAAAATGGGTATTAATCCTTCCTCTATTCGCAAGGGAAATCCCAAGATGACAATCGCAATAAAGAGTCCTATCCGTGGCACTGTTGAGCAAATCGACGTGCAGACAGGCCAATATACAACTCCAGAAATGCCAATAATGAAGATTGTAAATACAGACAACATTTTTGCTGAATTACAGGTCTTTCTACACGATATTTCTAAAATAAAAGTAGGACAGTCTGTACAATTTAAACAATCCGACAACAGTGGGAAAAACTATAGAGGCAAAGTATATTCCATTGGTAAGACCTTTAACAATGAAAATCAGACAGTAGATGTGCGGGTAAATATTATGGGGGATAGAACTGGATTAATTGGAGGCATGTATATTCAGGCACAGATTGCTACAAATGCAATAAAGATGAAAGCTGTACCTTATGAAGCCATAGCCGAAAAAGATGGGAAATTTTATATCTATAAAGCCTCTCATCAGGGCTCAAGATGGAAGTTCTTCCCTGTTGGTGTCAAGAAGATAAAAGAAGAAAATGGATTTGTAGCAATAGAGCCTTTAGAGGATACAAAAAAACTTTCTAATATTGCTCAATCGGGTGCCTATTATCTTCTGTCTGAAATGAATAAAGGAGAAACCGGAGAAGAATAGAATAAAGCACCTATCTCTAATTGGTGTTTACTGAAAATTAACGTGAGTTCGACGAATTATAAGTGTCTATAAATTTGGTGATTAGCGAAATTTGTTGTAACTTTAAAGAACTAATATTCAAACAGTTACAAACAAAAATCGCTATGATCACCGAAGACAAAGTTACTGAAATATTTTGTATGGCAGATGACTTCTGCAAGTCTTTTGATGCAATGGTGGCAAAATATACGCTATAGCCTACTGGAAAAAGAAAGTATCATCGAGATTCCACGATGTCAAAGGCAGAAGTCATGCTAATAATGATTCTTTTTCACGACTCTGGTTATCGCTGCTTTAAACATTTCGGTACTGTTTTGCTCATAACGTTACAATAAATTTTGAATATGATTTTTATTTTCTGAATATACTTCCATAAAGGAAGGCAGGGAATTACCATCCAAAAACGGACACAAAGAATGGATCAGGACATCAAGGCGGTATGTGCTGAATATCTATACCTGTAATAATGCTTACGCAGATGTTTTCCAAACTGATTTTGGATAATGCCTACAACTTATGGGAATGATATTGTGTATTGCCTCAAGTCACATTGTGGGGTAAGGGGATATTGTAGGTAGAAGTGGGTGCTTCAAGCTCAAATTATCTGCAAATTCAGTAATGAGAGGACGTGTAAACGCAATAAGGACGTTCAAGGGCTTAGTTGCGGATTTGAGGCAAATTAATAAATATATTTTCAAAAATTGTCGATGTTTTAAGAAAAAATCATTAAATTTGTCAGCGAGTCCAAGTGTGCATACGAGTATGCATTCGTTATAAGACTCAGACATTTTACGAAGAGCGTTTGCTCGTTATTCTACGCTGAAATCTGGACAATTTCAAACGGAAAGAATAATGGATAAACTCTCACGCCAAGATTATTGTACCCGTTAGTGGGCATGATATATCTTTCAGGCGTGGGTTGTTGTTTGTTACTTTCCGTTGGCAGTCCAGAGCCTCAGCGTGGAAACGACAATAGTCCCACGCTTTTTCATACCCTTCAATCTATTAATCGCCTACTTCTGGGAACCCGTGGGCAAAATCATTCCTATGGAATAAGAAATATATTAAGGACCCATGAAGTTGATAAATCCAAAAGACCACCTTGACTGCGATTGCTAGGTAGTGTCCTTAAAAGTGTGTAATTCATCTTTCCTTTCTCTGTACTTCCACTGTTATTTTATTCTTTTCTTTCCAGTTTTTGAATTGATATATTCTCCTTTCATATGTTGTCTTTGTT
>NZ_SDIK01000092.1 GCF_008016795.1 Prevotella brunnea | reverse complement strand
AGCTAAATCCGTATAAGACATATTTAGGACACCATTGGATAATGATATGGCGTAGGTACTGAAAGTTTACATTTGGAAATATAATGACATGACGAATCCGTCTATGACGAAACCATTTCAACTCAGCCGTCTTTTTGGGTTTTGTCATGCGTTCAAGGGAGACGCGAGTTCTATTGAACTTTGACGGTCAGGTTGGAATGGTTTCCGGATTTAATGTCTTTTTATGCTCTATGCCTATTTTGTCGAAGAGTTGGCATTATCATTTTCGCGTTGCAAGCGATTGAAGATAAGCGATTCCGCATTGGGATTTTTTTCAATGTTTATGGCATCACCTTGTTTGAGATCTCCCGAAAGGATTTTCTCGCTGATTCCATCTTCGATGTAGTTTTGTATGGCTCGTTTTAATGGACGAGCACCATATTGTACATCATAGCCTTTTGTAGCGACAAACTCTTTTGCCTTGTCGGTGATTTGCATGCCATAGCCCAATTCTTTTACGCGTTTGAACAAACCTCTTAATTCGATATCCACAATCTTTTTGATGGCAGTCAAATCAAGCTGGTCGAATGTAATGATTTCATCGAGGCGGTTGAGGAACTCCGGAGCAAATTGCCTGCTGAGGCTCTTTTGAATAATGGAACGAGCGCGCTCTTTATCTTGCTCATTGTGGGATAGCGCATTTAGGTTCGTGGCATTGAAACCCACACCCTGTCCAAATTCTTTTAATTGACGTGTTCCGGCATTCGAGGTCATGATGATGATGGTATTGCGAAAATCTATGAGACGTCCGTTGCCATCTGTCAGTCTTCCCTCGTCAAGCACCTGAAGCAAAATATTGAATAAATTTCCGTGTGCTTTTTCTATCTCGTCCAAAAGCACGATGGAGTAGGGGTGTCGCCTGACTTGTTCTGTCAATTGTCCTCCTTCCTCAAAACCCACATATCCGGGAGGCGCGCCAATCAATCTTGATGTATTGAAGCTTTCTGAATATTCGCTCATGTCAATCCTGATGAGCGCGTCTGATGAGCCAAACATAATCTCAGCCAATTTCTTTGCCAAGTAAGTTTTTCCCACACCGGTGGGACCAAGAAACATGAACGCACCAATGGGATGATTAGGATCTTTCAAACCAATGCGGTTTCGCTGTATGGCTTTTACCATCTTTTCAATGGCTTTATCTTGGGCTATCACCTCTTTTTTCAAATCTGATGCCATGTTTTTTAGTCTGATGCCTTCACTTTCTTGCATTCGCTGAACCGGTACGCCTGACATCATTGACACAATGTCTGCCACATGGTTTTCCGTTACCTCCACGCGTTCATTGTTCTCTCCATTTTCCCATTGCGTTTTAGCCGTTTTTAGCTTTGCTTCAAGCCCCGCTTGTCGGTCTCTGTAACTGGCAGCAAGCTCAAAGTTTTGATTCCTCACAGCGGCTTGTTTCTTTTGCTGTGTCAAATCTATCTCTTTCTGAATATTAAGGATTTCCTTTGGTACTTCCGCATGTTGCAGATGTACACGAGAGCCTACTTCGTCCATTGCATCAATAGCCTTGTCGGGAAAAGCTCTGTCTGTAACATATCGGTTGGTGAGTTTTACGCAAGCCGTTAGTGCCTCATCTGAATATTTCACACAATGATGGTCTTCGTAGCGACCTTTTATATTTTGAAGGATTTGCAGAGTCTCATCGTCTGTGGTTGGTTCTATCAGTACCTTTTGGAAACGACGCTCCAAGGCTCCATCCTTTTCAATGGAATTGCGATATTCGTCCAATGTCGTAGCACCGATACATTGTATTGTTCCTCTTGCAAGAGCCGGCTTTAATATATTTGCCGCGTCCATGGAGCCCGGTGTAGAACCGGCTCCTATAAGTGTGTGTATTTCGTCAATGAAGACGATGATGTCAGGGTTTTGTTCTATTTCTTTGATGAGTGCACGGATGCGTTCTTCAAATTGTCCACGATATTTGGTCCCTGCTACTACGGCAGTCATATCAAGCGTAATCATACGTTTGCCGAACAATACGGGCGACGTGAGGTGCTTTTCTATAAGTTGTGCGAGTCCTTCCACGATGGCACTTTTCCCAACGCCGGGTTCTCCAATGAGTATCGGATTATTTTTTTTTCTTCTGCCTAAAATCTCGCATACTCTGAGGATTTCTTTCTCTCGTCCTACTACAGGGTCTAATTTACCTTCGGCTGCAGCTTGTGTAAGGTCGGTTCCGAAATTGTCCAATACCGGTGTTTGCGATTTGGATCTGGTGGTTTGAGTGGTTCTCTGCGAATTGGAATGATTGCCCGTGTTCAGTACTGGTGCCTCATCCTCTTCTTCACCTGCCATTTCTATTCCATCTTGTATCTGTCCGGCTTTTGTTCCGAGATAAATAAGAGCAGTGTTATAATCAAGGTCGTTGTTTTCTAAAATTTCCTTTGCTCCATTATTTACATTATCATGCAGGATGGCAAGCAATAAGTGTGGTACATCAACCGTCTGGATATGCTGGCTTCTGGCTTCCAACACTGCCAATTTCAATATGTTGTTTGCCTTTTCATTTAAAAGCATATCCGTTGATATGAGCATTTTGCCCTCGTTTTGGTTTATCACCTTTTCCTCTAATTGATTTTTAATGTTTTCAAGATTAAGATGTAGTCTTGAAAACAAGTCGGAGATAGGACCTGCCTTCTCTCTTAATATAGCAAGAAGTATGTGCTCGGGACCTACCGACGTACTCGCGAGTCGCTCTGCTTCCTCTCTGCTAAAGGAGAGTACTTCTGATACTTTTGGGGAAAATTGATTTATCATAGTCCTTTTTTCTTTTCTTATTTACTTTACAATTCTTGTCAGTGCAATGACATGAGTGCAAATGGTATGCCAAAATAGCGGGAATACATCTGCATTCCCGCTATTCTTATAGTGCTTCATCTTCCGGTTTGTTTATTTTTACTTTTGGAATCTTATTGCCGATATGTTTCTTTTTTCGTAACCACTCTGCTTTTTTGACTTGATATTCTTCGTAGTGTTTCTCTAAAAAATTATCTGCCATTGTTAAACTTGTTGTAGATTACTGATATCTTGATGCTATTGATATTATCGTTTCCAAGAAGTTTCACTCCGGTCAATCCCATGTAATGAGATATTTTTGTTATCACAACCTTGTCATCTTTGATTTTAGCTGTTTCTAATTCTACGGGAACGACAACTACTTTTCCCCACTTTTCGCTCATTGCCTGTGAAGCTTTTTGTTGGATGAATAGGTTTACAATTCCGGCAATGTTGTTGAAAGTGTAACTATTCGTCTTTGAGTTATATGTTGCCAAAAACGATGTTTTATTATCAGCAATGTGCTTATTTGAGAAAAAGGCTGTCAGACTATCCGCCGGAAGCATAATTACATTTTGTGGAACATCCAATTTGTAGTTAGAGTTCTCTAACCTGTTCATACACTTTAGTTCAATCTTAGCTGAATTGACATCCTGATTTTCATGTTTTGCTTTTATATTGTCAATAGGAAGGGTCAATTCGGTGAACAAACCTACCGGCGTTTTAAGATAGGTATGATCAGATTCGGACGCTAATTGTTGAAGTCTTGTCGTACTGACATCAAAATTTGTCATCTGTAGAACTTCTTCCGTACTGATTAAATTCGTATTTACCGATTTACTTGTTTCCCCATTTTTGTATTTGAAGAATATATTTATCTGCGCTGCGTTGATTTTAGCGATTGCCCCTATGCCATTCGTTATTTCAAAATAAAAGCCCGGGCAAATATCGTGCAAGAACAAATATGGATTTCGAAAAGATTTAGTATTCTCAAAATACTTTCTCATCAGGTACGTTCCATAATTATTGTAGCTTTTTCCCTCTTTATCTGTATAACTTCTATTTAAATTAATAGTAATGGCAGGCGAGAAATTCTTTGACAAACGGATACTGTCCGGTGTCGTTTGATCGGATAGCGTATAGGTTTGTTTAACCTTAATACCATCTGAGCGTACATAACCTTTGGTTTTTGGGTCGAAGTCGGCATAATAAATATTCCCTTCCTCAATGGGCTTTGAAAGTTCGTATGTCGTCAGTTTCATCTGCGACAAGGAGTCTCCATAGAACTTAGAATAATATAATTTGATTTCACATGAGTCGGCAATGATTTGATTGTTTGCATCACGACTTGTAATTTTGTCCTCTTCCGGAATTTCGTAATTGGATAGGACGTGAAATTGAGTCATAAAATTCGCTGTGACTGTCAAATCCGACTCTTTGTCCCTCATACTTCCCAAATAACCTTGAGCTGAACGCGCGATAATGTCTTTTGCCAATATGCTTTTCGATGAAACGTTGAAAGTGTCTGCGTCCACTACAAGTTTGTCAACATTGTCTATCAGCGAACCGCCAATCATTTCTGTGGTTTCATCGCAAGATGTCAGTGTCATTCCCATCAGGATAGCACTAACTAATAATAATTTTACTTTCATCCAAGTAAGTTGTTGTAGAACTCTGTGTATTTATCTTTTATCTCTTGGTCAGGAATGGGTTGGGAAAGGATGTTTTTATCAGCCTTCTTCGCATATTCCATTAGGTCAGAATTCACGTTGTCGCTGGTTTCGATAATGCCGTCAGAATAATCTATGGCAAGTTTCCCCAGTTCCATAAAATCAAACTTATCTCCGTATTTTTTTAGCATGCTTGCCTTGGAGTTTCTAAATTCCAAACATCTTTTAAAATTCGTTCCGAAGTCATCATGGGGTTGTTCGGAAAAGAGCGAAGTTATTACTTTGGAATTCGTGAATTGTGGCTCATCGTGGTATGCTGTTTTTACATAGAATGGGATTACAGCCGACATCCATCCTTGACAGTGGATGATATCCGGTGTCCACCGAAGTTTTTTTACAGTTTCCAAAACTCCTCTCGCGAAGAATATGGCTCTTTCACCATTATCTGGGTAGTCGTTCCCTAACTCATCTTTTGTCATTGCCGAACGCTTTTGGAAATAGTCTTCATTGTCAATGAAATAAACTTGTATTCGCGTTTGTGGAATGCTTGCGACTTTGATAATTAATGGGTGATCCGTATCGTCGATTATTAAGTTCATGCCCGACAAGCGTATTACTTCGTGCAGTTGTCCGCGTCGTTCGTTGATGGTACCCCATTTAGGCATGAATGTACGTATCTCAAAGCCTGCTTCCTGCATCTTGTTCGGCATCTCACATCCAAAAAGCGACATTTCCGTTTCAGGAACGTATGGTGTGATTTCTTGATTTATGAATAATACTTTCTTTCCCATGCTCAAATAAATTTACTTCATGCAAAGGTAATAAAAAAAGTTGGCTTTTGGTTCTCTTCTTTCCGAAAACATGTTAAAACCCAATATAATTCGCATATTTTTAGATTATCATTAGATATTTAGATAAATTTGTTGTTACTTTGCACACGAATAATATTCAATAGTCATGAAAGTTTTCGAAAAAGTAGTTGATTTGCAGAATGAGCTTTTTCTCATTCGTAAGGAAAAGAAAGAAATTGGTCTGGTTCCAACCATGGGTGCTTTGCATGAGGGGCATGCTTCGCTTGTGAGGCGCAGCGTGAAGGAAAATGCTGTAACGGTTGTTTCCATTTTTCTTAATCCGACACAGTTTAACGATAAAGATGATTTGGCACGCTATCCGCAAACTTTGAAGGCTGATTGTAAACTACTTGAAGATTGCGGTGCTGATATAGTGTTTGCTCCAACAGTTGAAGAAATGTATCCCATGCCCGATGAGCGAATTTTTAATTTTCCGCCACAAACCACGGTGATGGAGGGAGCAAAGCGTCCGGGTCATTTCAATGGCGTTTGTCAAGTTGTTAGCAGATTATTCTATGTCGTTCGTCCGCAGCGAGCTTATTTTGGAGAAAAAGATTGGCAGCAGATTGCCGTGATAAAGCGTTTGGTGGACTATATCAACATGGAGATTAGAATTGTGGAATGTCCGATAATTCGCGATGAAGATGGTTTGGCAAAAAGCTCCAGAAATACCCTTTTAACATCGGAGGAGCGGACAATCGCTCCCAATATTTATAGGATTCTAAAGGATAGTACTGAATTAATCGAAAAGTTATCCGTGAACGAGTTACACGATAGAGTGGTTGCGGACATCAATTCCATTGATGGCTTGGAAGTGGAATATTTTGAAATTGTGGATGGGGGCTCTCTCTTGCCTGTAACGTCGTGGAGTCAAAGTAATTATATAGTGGGGTGTATTACGGTTTATTGCGGACATACTCCCATACGTTTAATAGATCATATCAAATATAGAGGTTAAAATGCAGATAGAGGTTCTGAAAAGTAAGTTACACCGCGTTAAGGTTACGGAGGCTAACCTTAATTATATAGGTAGTATTACGATAGATGAGGATTTGTTGGATGCTGCCAACCTGATAGCCGGAGAAAAGGTACAGGTAGTGAATAATAATAATGGCGAACGTTTCGAGACCTATATCATCAAAGGAGAGCGAGGCTCCGGTTGTGTTTGCTTGAATGGTGCTGCTGCGAGAAAGGCGCAAGTGGGCGATATTGTCATAATCATAAGCTATGCGTTAATGGATTTTGAGGCTGCCAAGATGTTTCGCCCCGCCATAGTTTTCCCTGATGATCAAAATCGCATTGTGTAAAACGACGGCTGTAAAAATCAAATAAAGTCTTGCTAAATAAGAATTTGGCAAGACTTTATTGTTTTATGTTGGTTTGTGGAAATAGTGTTAAATCGTATTTTCCCATCGATTTTCTCACAGAGACTTCATCGAAATGTAAACCTATTTGACATCGGTTTTGTAAAAGCTATGGTTTTGTTTCGCGTTAGCTTACCTTTTACCATCCAAAAGCTTATCTTTTGGATGGTAAAAGGTAAGCTTTTGGTTTCATCCTTATATCTTGTTGTAATTCAGGGATATATGAATTGAAAGAAATAGGTACTTATTGTAAATTCGTTTTACCGGATTTATCTTGTTCCATGGATTTCAGATTTACTCTATTACGACCAGTGGTTCATCCTCTAAAACAGCTTGTCCTACCTTTACTGCAATTGCGGTAACTTTACCGTCTTTTTCAGCTTCGATGTTATTCTGCATCTTCATTGCTTCCAAAACGACCAATGTGTCCCCCGCTTTCACGTCTTGCCCTATCGAGACTTCCACAGAGGTGATCGTACCCGGAAGCGGAGCTTTCACGGCATTCACCGCGTTGATGTTCACTGCTGTCGCTTCAGATTTTTCATTATCGTCCGCAACAGGCTTGCCCAACTCCACTTTCTTTGACTCAGGTTCCGAAGGTTTTTCCATTTGGACTTTGAACTCCTCACCATTCACTTTGATATCAGCAATAAAATCATCGCTGATATTGTCTATTTCGACCTTATAATCTTTATTGTCTATTGTATATTTAAATTCTTTCATTTGTCTTATGGTTTCTTAGTCATAATCTCAAACT
This sequence comes from Prevotella brunnea, assembly GCF_008016795.1. GTDB lineage: Bacteria > Bacteroidota > Bacteroidia > Bacteroidales > Bacteroidaceae > Prevotella > Prevotella brunnea. The sequence continues at coordinate 13,009 of NZ_SDIK01000092.1, read as the reverse complement.
TTGCGCTCCACAATGTCTGCTTGGGCTTTATGGTAATAATCCCCGACTCATTATCGTGAACGTTGTTTCCGGCATATTCATAGAGTGCCATGGCAATAGCCGCAAATTTGTTTTTATCCATTACTTCCGTGTTTATTTTTGGTTTACATCGGCATACAGCCGTGTTTTTTTGCGGGTAGGCTCATTTTCTTGTTAGCGAGTTGTGCCAATCCCCGGCAAATGCGAAAACGTGTGTTGCGTGGCTCAATTATGTCATCAATGTATCCAAATTGTGCTGCTTGGTACGGATTCGCGAATTTTTCTGTGTATTCTTCTTCTTTTTCCGCAAGGAAAGCTTTCACATCGCCACCTTCTTCCTTTATCTTTTTGGCTTCTTTTCCACAAAGAACGGCAACTGCACCTGATGCGCCCATTACGGCTATCTCGGCACTCGGCCATGCAAAATTCAAGTCTGAACGCAACTGCTTGCATCCCATGACAATGTGCGATCCACCATAGCTTTTGCGGAGCGTAATAGTGATTTTGGGAACTGTCGCTTCTCCGTAAGCATAAAGCAATTGAGCACCATGTAGGATGACAGCGTTATATTCCTGACCTGTACCGGGAAGGAATCCCGGAACATCAACGAGTGAAACGATAGGAATGTTGAAAGCATCGCAAAAGCGTACGAAGCGTGCTCCTTTTCTACTTGCGTTGGTATCAAGCACACCGGCGTATGCAGCCGGTTGATTCGCAACGATGCCAACACTCTGTCCATTGAAGCGTGCGAAGCCTGTGATGATGTTCTTGGCAAACTTGGGCTGTACTTCAAAGAACTCACCGTTATCAGTGATAGCCTTGACTACCTTGTACATATCGTATGCCTGATTCGGATCATCGGGGATAATTTCATTCAGCAAGTCTTCTTTGCGATTAATCGGGTCGTTACATTCAGCTCGTGGTGCTTCTTCTTGGTTGTTGGATGGAATATACGAAAGCAAAGTTTTGATGATTTCCATCGCCTCTTCTTCGGTTTTTGCCGTGAATCCGGTTACACCGCTTTTCGTTGAGTGTACGGAAGCACCTCCCAAATGTTCCGCGTCGATATCTTCACCTGTTACGGTCTTCACCACTTTTGGACCTGTTAGGAACATGTAGCTGGTTTGCTCCTTCATGATGATAAAATCGGTGAGGGCAGGAGAATAGACCGCTCCGCCGGCACACGGTCCTAATATACTTGAAATCTGTGGGATAACACCCGAAGCGAGAATGTTCCGTTCAAAGATTTCGGCATATCCTGCCAATGAGGAAATGCCCTCTTGTATTCTTGCTCCACCGGAGTCGTTCATGCAGATGACAGGGGCTCCATTGGTCATGGCCATGTCCATAATCTTGCATATCTTTTGAGCCATTGTTTCTGAAAGCGAGCCTCCGTTTACTGTAAAGTCTTGTGCATAAACATATACCAAACGTCCATCGACAGTTGCTGATCCGGCAACCACTCCATCGCCGAAGTATTGCTTCTTTTCCATGCCGAAGTTATGACAGCGATGAAGTTTGAACATATCATATTCCTCAAAGCTTCCTTTGTCCACCAGCATCTCTATGCGCTCACGTGCGGTATATTTACCTCGAGCATGCTGTTTATCTATGGCTTTCTCACCGCCGCCGAGTCGAGCTTGCTCTCTTTTTGCTACGAGTTCTTTTATCTTTTCAGTTTGTTTACTCATAAATATATTTTATGTTTTGTTGTTCTGGTTTTTATATAAAACGCTATAAATCAACTGCAAAAATACTAAAAAAAGCTGATATGCACAAGCAGCGAAGTATAAAATCTTATTGATTATGGATTTTTCTCTTTTGAAGCATAGTTGGTTTACCGATTCACTTGATTTCATGCGAACGGTAATAACGAAAACGCGCAGGATACTCTTTTGATTATCCTGCGCGTTAATCATGTTTTCACAATAGGAATATAGCGTTTATATTTATTTTTTCTTTAATATTCCAAGCCACTTCAATGGCTTTTTGATAAGCGATTTTATACCTGTTTTAGGTTTGTCGAGTGCGTTAAGTTCTTCTCTTATTTGATATTTAGAGCTCTTGCGTGGTTGCGAAGCGGCAGTATGAGTGTTCTTTTTCCGGCTGTGTTTTTTGCTTGTTTGGTTGTTATTGCTCGTTTGTTTGCCATTCGCAACATTCTTTCTTTTTCGCCCTGTGTCCTTTTCTTGTTGCGAGCTGTACTTATTTTGATTCTTTGCTTTTGTTGAGTGCTTGGGGCTTGTTACGTTCTCGTTGCTCTTTCGGCTTTCTGCTTTACCTTGCTCATTGTTTTTCCGTCTTTTTTCATTTTCTTGTTGATTGGGAGAAACGGCTTCCGCCATATCCGGTTTATTATTATTCCGGGAATTTCTTTCTTTTCCATTCCGAACTTTTTTGTCTTTATGGCTTTGATGGTCTCTGTCTTTTCTCCGACGATTTTTTGCTGTGGTTTTGGCTTTCCCCTTGCTGACATATTCCGGGCCGGTTCCCAATCCTTCAGGTAGGGAGACCTTTTCAACTTCTTTGCCAAGAAATTTTTCTATTTGCTGAAAGAAAAAAATATCGGCATCATTAACGAAAGTAATCGCTACGCCATCCTTGTCGGCTCTTGCTGTTCGTCCGATACGGTGTACATAGTCTTCTGCGTCATGTGGAACATCATAGTTGATGACCATCGTTATATCATCTATGTCAATGCCTCGCGCAAGAATATCGGTTGCTACGAGAACATCAATTTGCCCACTCTTAAATTTAAACATCATTTCGTCTCGTTCCGCCTGTTCAAGGTCTGAGTGCATCTGACCGCAATTAATGTGCTTCTGGTTGAGCGACATCGCAATTTGTTTAACTTTTTGCTTGGAACCAGAAAAAATGATGACTCTTTTCAGATTGCCTGATTTGAATATATCCTTTATAATGCCAATTTTCTGGCTTTCATGGCAGATGTATGCCGCTTGCTGTATCTTCTCTGCCGGTTTGCTTACCGCCAATTTGATGATGGAAGGGTTTTTTAAGAGACTTTTTGCCAAATCTTCTATCTTATTAGGCATAGTTGCCGAAAACATGATGGTTTGACATTCTTTTGGTAGTTTTTTTGCAATTGTCATGATATCATCGGAGAAACCCATGTCAAGCATCCGGTCTGCCTCATCAAGAATAAAAAAACTAACTTTTGAGAGATCGACATTTCCTAATGATATATGTGAGATAAATCTTCCGGGGGTAGCGATAACAATGTCGGCTCCCAATGTCAGACTTTTAAGTTCTTGGTCATATCGATTTCCATCATTACCACCATAAACTGGTACACATGATACATCATCAAGATAGTAGGAAAAGCCTTGAATGGCTTGGTCAATTTGTTGTGCTAACTCTCTTGTTGGCGACATGATTACGCAGTTAATTGCGTCAGAAGGATAATGTCCATCCGCCAGCTTCGAGAGAATGGGTAACAAATAAGCTGCTGTCTTACCGGTGCCGGTTTGCGCCACACCGAGAACATCCTTTCCTCTCAATATTTCCGGAATACAATTTTCTTGAACAGGTGTACATTCTTCGAAGTGCATGTCATAAAGTGCGTCTAACACGTTATCATTTAAATCTAAACTTTCAAATTCCATAGTTTCTTTTTTGTTTCCCTTCGTCGCAAAGGGTTGTTATAATATAAATATTTTAGTTTGGTGCATGTCGGTAGCAAAAGTATGCTATGACAGCGAAAATAATGTTTGGTATCCATGCCGCTAATATCGGTGGCGTATTAGCGTTGATGGCAAATGTTGATGAAATTGTTTGTAACAATATATATCCAACACTAAGTGCCAAGCCTATTCCCAAATACATTCCCATACCACCTTTCCTCTTTCTTGAAGATAATGAAAGTCCAATTATTGTAAGTATAAAGGATGAAAATGACATGGCGATGCGTTTATGATATTCTACTTCATATTGGACAACATTACCTGAGCCGCGACTGGTTTGTTTAGAGATATATTCTAATAACTCCGGTGATGTAAAGGTCTCTTGTTGCCCTTTTGAATAAACCAAATCGGTCGGTTCCATCAATATAACCGTATCTATCTCGCTACCGCTTGTTATGTGTTCTTTAAGTCCTTTTAGCTTTCTTATCTTCCAGTTGGTTGCTTTCCAATGAAACTTTGAGTCGGAAACGGTATCATATTGAATTTCGGTTGCTGTCATGTGATTAACTAACTTCTTATTCTCAAATCGGTCTAATGAGAATCCATACCCCCTCTTGTAATCGTTATCGTAATGTTGGATATATGCCACCGTATTCTTGGCTACTTGTAATTGTACATTCTCGGCAGAAGAACTTCTTTTACTATTTCTATAAAGATTTTCAAAATTCTGTCGAATAATCGTGCCATGGGGAATAACAGAACTGTTCAGATAATACGTGAGGCTTGCAATGAGAATACAAGTAATCATGTAAGGGCGCATGAGTCGCTTAAAGGAAACCCCGGCTGCCATCATGGCAATAATCTCTGAATTCCCGGCGAGTTTTGAAGTAAAGAATATTACGGATATAAAGACAAACAGAGGTGAAAAGAGGTTGGAATAATAAGGAATGAAGTTCGCATAAAAATCGAAAATAATTGCATGCATGGGGGCATGATATTGTGTGAACTTGGAGAGGTTTTCATTAAAATCAAATACAATGGCAATGGAGATGATCAGAACGATGGAGAAAATATAAGTTCCTATGAATTTCTTTATGATATACCAGTCGAGAATACTTAAATATCGTTTGGGATTTAGCCATCCAGATCTTTTTCTTATTATGGGAAAGACTCGTTTCAGCCAACTCCAAAATGAGCTTGCACAAGACAATATCTTTTTATTCTTTGCAATATGTTTGATATTTCGGAATTGCTTATTCATCTGAAGCGTTCTTAAATTCTTCTACCTAACTGATCAATTACGGAAGATTTCCATTTCGTGAAGTCTCCTTTCTCAATATGATTTTGTGCGTCTGTTACTAAACGGAGATAGAATGCCAAATTATGAATGCTTGCTATTTGCATGGCGAGCAGTTCACCGGCCTTAAAAAGATGATGCAGATAGGCTTTACTGGTGATTTTATCAATTTCGCATCCATTGGAATCAAGCGGACTAAAATCCGCTTCCCATTTCTTGTTGCGCAGGTTCAAAGTACCCTCATAAGTAAACAGCATGGCATTCCTACCATTTCGGCTTGGCATTACGCAATCGAACATATCCACACCACGCTCAATACCTTCTAAAATGTTTTGTGGGGTTCCCACTCCCATTAGGTATCTGGGCTTATCCTTAGGAAGTATAGCGTTTACAACTTCTATCATTTCGTACATCACATCTACAGGCTCACCGACTGCTAAACCGCCAATAGCATTGCCGTCTGCGTTTTTGTCAGCAATGAATTTGGCTGCCTCGCTTCTCAAGTCTTTGTAAGTGCATCCTTGCACAATGGGAAACAAGCTCTGATTATAGCCGTATAAAGGCTTGGTCATGTGGAAACGTGTCAAACAGCGATCGAGCCAACGTTGTGTAAGCTCCAAACTTTGCCTTGCATAGCTGTAATCGCTCTTTCCGGGTGGACATTCATCGAAAGCCATCATGATATCTGCGCCAATTATTCGTTCCGTATCAATGACACTTTCCGGTGTGAAGAAATGCTTTGAGCCATCTATGTGACTACGAAATTCGCATCCTTCTTCAGATAATTTCCTTATCCCTGTGAGTGAAAACACTTGAAATCCGCCCGAATCAGTCAGTATGGGCTTTTTCCATCCATTGAATTGATGCAGTCCTCCAGCTTCTTTTAAGATTTCTAATCCGGGACGGAGATATAAATGGTAGGTGTTTCCAAGAATAATCTGGGCTTTTATCTGCTCAATAAGTTCTGAAAAATGAACCCCTTTTACTGTTCCCACAGTTCCAACGGGCATGAAAATAGGGGTCTTTATTTTTCCATGGTCAGTTGTAATGATGCCTGTTCTGGCATCACTACAGTTATCTGTTTTCAGAAGTTCAAATTTCATTCACGCTCTTGTTTGTTTTCACTTCTTCTTTTACTGTTAAGTCCAAAGGGTTTTGCACCATCTCATCTGTTAAGGCTAATTCCCATACTTGATTTACATTTTCCACATAATGGAATATCACCCCTTGACGATATTTTTCCGGTATTTCCTCAATATCCTTTTTATTCTCTTTGCACATGATGATGTCCGTGATACCGGCACGTTTCGCCGCAAGGATCTTTTCTTTTATACCTCCAACCGGTAGTATTTTACCGCGAAGGGTGATTTCTCCGGTCATCGCAATGTTCTTTCTGATTTTTCTTTGTGTCAGAGCCGATGCTATACTTGTTGCTATGGTAATGCCTGCGGAAGGTCCATCTTTAGGTGTTGCACCTTCCGGCACATGAATATGAATATTCCATTGCTCGAAAATGCGATAATCCACTTTTAGGGTATCGATATGAGCTTTTACATACTCAAGAGCAATGATGGCAGATTCTTTCATCACATCCCCAAGGTTTCCTGTCAATGTTAGTTTTCCTGCTTTACCTTTTGAGAGAGAAGTTTCTATAAAAAGTATCTCTCCACCTACGCTTGTCCATGCCAAACCTGTTGCAACTCCAGCATAATCATTTCCTTGGTAAATGTCGCGATAGAAAGGTGGTTTGCCCAACAAGTCTTCCAATTCAATAGGGGTAATTCTTTCATAAGGCAACATTTGATCCATGGCTTGTTTGTAAGCCAGTTTGCGCAACGCTTTATTTATTTGTTTCTCAAGCTGTCTTACACCGCTTTCTCTTGTATAGCTCTCGATGATTTTTTCCAAAGCAGCTTTTGTGAATTTCAATTTTGGGTTTGAAATGTCAAGTCCGGTATTTGTCAGTTCCTTAGGGAACAAATGCCTTTTCGCAATTTCGATTTTTTCCTCAGTGATATAGCCCGAGACTTCGATGATTTCCATACGGTCAAGCAATGGCTTGGGAATAGTGTTAAGATCGTTTGCCGTAGCAATGAAAAGAACTTTCGATAAATCGTAGTCCAAATCCAGATAGTTATCATGAAAGGCATTGTTTTGTTCCGGGTCTAATACCTCCAATAAAGCCGATGATGGATCTCCATTAATCGTATTTTGAGTAACCTTATCAATCTCGTCAAGAATGAAAACTGGGTTCGATGATCCCGCTTTCTGTATATTCTTTACTATTCTCCCCGGCATAGCACCAATGTATGTACGCCTATGTCCCCTGATTTCTGCCTCATCATGCAAACCTCCCAATGACATTCTGACATATTTTCTCTTCATTGATTCTGCTATGCTCTTTCCGAGACTTGTCTTTCCAACACCCGGTGGTCCATAGAGACAAATAATCGGGGACTTCATGTTTCCTTTCAGTTTGAGTACTGCCATATATTCAAGAATGCGATCTTTTACTTTTTCCATTCCGTAATGATCTCTGTCAAGTACTCTTCTGGCTCTCCGCAGATCCAAATCATCCTTGGTGTACTCATTCCATGGAAGATTTACCATGGTTTGCAAATAATTCACCTGAACACTATAATCCGGGCTTTGTGGGTTTAGTGTATTTAGCTTGTCAAACTCTTTCTTGAATGTTTGTTCTATTTCTTCATTCCATTTTTTTGTGGCTGCCTTCTCCAAAAGTTCCTTTTTCTCAGGTGCCGACTCTCCATCGCCCAATTCTTCTTGAATATTCTTTATTTGCTGATGCAGAAAGTATTCGCGTTGTTGCTCATCGAGATCTTCTCTCGTTTTTGAGCGAATGGTCTGTCTCAAATGTTGGAATTGTATCTCTCTGTTCAATATCTTCATGAGTCTGAACAAACGATCCTTGATGGATTCTTCTTCCAATAAATGAATTTTGTCCGATACGCTGAAAGGCATATTTGCGCAAATATAGTTTACGGAAACAACAGGATTGGCAATGTTATCCAATGCAAATTGTGTGTCGTCTGGAATCTCTTCGCTACCGTGAATGTATTCCTTGGCTGTTATTTTCATGTCATTTACAGCCGTGATAAACTCTTTGTCTTTTCTGCTGACAAGCTCATCAGGGATGGATTTCACGATTCCTTTCATGAACGGTGTGTCTGTTATTATGGATTCCAGCTTACAGCGTCCAAGACCTTGTAGTATGGCTGTTCTGCTCTCACTATCGTTACTTCCGGGCATATCAAAAGCCCTCACCAATCGGGCATATACTCCTGTGTGGTATAAGTCTTGTTCCTGTGGCTCTTCTATATTGCCGTCTTTTTGGCTCATTACCGCAAAAATGGCTTTGGGATTACTCTCAAGATATTTCACTAACTTGAGGGTTGCTTTTCTTCCTACGAGCACAGGCATTAAAACACCCGGAAACATTACGAGATTGCGAGTAACGAAAACGGGAATATCGCCTTCTATCTTCACGTCCAATTCTGGTAGTTCGCCTTCATAGTCTGCGAACATTTGTATGGAATTATTTGGATTCATCAGATTTTCTTTAATAATTTGACTTGCAAAAGTAATAAATAAAAATGAAAGAGGATAGTGATTATTGTTAGTTAAATCTTAATAATACATAACGGAAAATATTGTGCATCCTACTTAATGTAAAATTCTTTCGTTAAATTCTTGTACCAATCCGACTTGTTATTTTGTTCATCCATCAAGCATTGCCATTCTATGTCAAACCCTTCACTTTTCTTCTTGAACTCAACCAATATTCGCCTTGTCACTTTATTCATCTTCGTCTTTAAGTAAACAATTTTACTAATTGTAAAACCATTAAATACAGCTTCTGATTCAAGTTTATCTTTGCAGTCAATTGGAACAATTAAGGAAAAGGTTCCATTCGGATGGAGTAGTCGCTCACCACACTTCATTAAGTCTTGGTAAGGCAGTGTATCGGCATGTCTTGCCATTGACTTGTTTTGTTCTGAATTTTTCATTGAATTAATGAAAAACGGTGGGTTGCTGACGATAGCATCATAGTGCTCCAAAAGGTTTTGCGAAGTCATTTTTTCGTAAAACTGTTGTAGTGATTCCTTATGTAGTATTATCCTTTTCTTGAATGGCGAGTGTTCAAAATTCTTTTCCGCTTGTTCTGCTGCGGTAGAGTTTATCTCAACCGCTTCTATTAGAGCTTTTGGGTGTCTTTGTGCCATCATGAGCGCAATAAGCCCCGTACCGGTTCCAATGTCGAGTATTTTTTTTCCTCCTTTTGCCCAAGCACCGAGCAACACGCCATCAGTTCCAACTTTCATTCCACAATGATCTTGTTCAATGTGGAATTGTTTAAATGTAAATCCCATTTACCTATTTAATTTTCTAAGGAGAGTTTTATTGAGAGCTTGAACTTTTCTCCCTTGTTTGGTAATGTTGCTGCGGATTAAATCAATGTTTGAAAATAGTTCCGAGAACGCGTTCTGGATGATGTTGGGCTGTCGCTGACTTTTGTCGTCCTCCGGATTTACTACAATTCTGATTCCCTTATGAACCATGGAAATATCAATATCTGCTGCTGCCATTATTGGGTCGCCATCATAATGGATAACGCCTTCCTTATTTCTATGGATGCGAATATGTTTTGCCCTGAATGTCTTTATTTTAAGATTCTTGTCTAATGTTTTGTTAAACAGCTCTATCGCCACTTGCGATGCTTCCAGCACATCGAATGGTTGGATGATAATCACATCTAATTTTCCATCGCTCATGGACGCTTGTGGCGCAATGTAAGCATTATTACCATATTGTGAAGCATTGGCTACAGAAATAAGGAAAGCTTTGTAACGATGGACGCCTTCATCATCTTCTATCTCGTAGATTTGTGGTTTGTATCTCAGCCCCTCTTCCAATACTTTTTGAACGTATGTAATCATTCCTCGTCTTCCTGCTTCCGCGAACTTCATGGATATAAACGCGTCGAAGCCCATTCCGCAAGTACAGAAGAATGGCGTCCCATTAATAATTCCATAGTCCAATTCTTTTATTTTGCATTGGTTAAGAATGTCAAGACCTTTTTTAATATTGAGCGGTATGGCAAGATGCCTGGCAAGTCCGTTGCCGGAGCCTAAAGGTATAATCCCGAGTGCGGTATGGGTTTGCACCAAAGCTCTGCCCACTTCGTTCACGGTTCCGTCTCCCCCTACGGCAACAACGATATCTATATTCTCGTTGACAGCTTTTTTGGCGATTTCTGTTGCATGTCCTGCTGATTTGGTCGTTTCAATATGGAAATCAAATTGCTCTTTGTCTATGTATTTTTCAATCATTTCTGGAACGGAATCTTTATCTCCCGAGCCGGAAATAGGATTCATGATAAATATTATTTTCTTTTTCATGCGGTAGAGTACATTATGATATAGAACCAAATTACAAAATTACTCATTTATAATCGTTTAGTCAATTTTTAATAGCAAAAAAACCTTTATAAGGCAGTTTTCTTTATAAAAAGTATCATTTATCGCTCAAAATTTGTATCTTTGCAGCCTAATATTAAAGTAGCTACACTGCTACACCTTATTAATATAATGGGACAGTTACAAGAAAAGTACAAGAAATACTGTGAGCCGCAAAAATTCATAAATGCCGGTGTGTATCCATATTTTCGCGAAATCACCAGCAAACAAGGTACAGAAGTAATCGATATTAATGGTCATTCCATATTGATGTTTGGATCAAATGCCTATACGGGCTTGCCCAATGATCCTCGTGTTATAGAAGCAGGAAAGCGAGCGATGGATAAATATGGGTCTGGCTGTGCCGGAAGCAGATTCTTAAATGGAACATTGGATTTGCATGTTCAGTTAGAGAAAGAACTTGCTGAGTTTGAAAATAAGGACGAAGCGTTGTGCTTTTCAACAGGTTTTTCCGTCAATGCCGGTGTTCTTCCCGTCGTAGTTGGAAGAGGCGATTACATCATATGTGATGATCGAGACCACGCAAGTATAGTTGATGGTCGCCGTTTAAGTTTTGCCACCCAATTGCATTATAAGCACAACGATATGCAAGACTTGGAGCGAGTGCTTCAGAAACTCCCTCGGGAGGCGATTAAACTCATAGTTGTAGATGGTGTTTTCTCCATGGAAGGCGATTTGGCAAAATTGCCTGATATAATAGAGTTGAAGCATAAATACAATTGTTCGGTCATGGTTGATGAGGCTCACGGATTGGGAGTTTTCGGAAAACAGGGTAGGGGCGTTTGTGATTATTTTGGAGTAACTGATGATGTTGATCTTATCATGGGTACATTTTCCAAGAGCTTGGCTTCAATAGGTGGGTTTATCGCTTCCGATAAAGACACAATCAACTTTTTGCGCCATACGTGTCGGACATATATTTTCTCTGCCAGCAACACACCGGCAGCGACAGCCGCAGCGTTAGAAGCTTTGCATATCATGCAAAATGAGCCTGAGCGTCAGGAACATCTTTGGGCTGTAACCAATTACGCGCTGAAGCGTTTTCGAGAAGAAGGCTTTGAAATAGGCGACACCGAAAGCCCGATTATCCCTTTATATGTCCGAGATATTCATAAGACTTTCATTGTAACAAAATTGGCGTATGAAGCCGGCGTATTCATTAATCCGGTTATCCCTCCTGCTTGTGCACCACAAGACACTTTGGTACGTTTTGCTCTGATGGCAACTCATACGAAAGAGCAAGTGGAACGAGGAGTGGAAATACTAAAACGCATTTTCAAGGAAGAAGGCATCATTTAAAGAATTGCAGATAGATACAAATATTGAAAGATATGATGAGAGTTGGTGCTTTGGCATCAACTCTTTTTTTATGAGTTTTCTGTATGTTAGTAAAGAGCTTTGAATCTACAAAACTAATATTTTATTATCTGCACTTAAAAAGCTTAGCTTTTGCATTGTAAAAGCTAACCAATTGCATTGCAAAAGCTAACCTATTAGCGTGTAAAAGCTAAGCTTTTGAAATGATGATGATACTGTGTTGATACATAGGTAGTTGTGGATGTTGGCTTAGTGCTATGTCTGACACAGTTATAACAGATAAAAAGAAGAGTGCTTAAAGGCGAATTTGCATCTGACCAACTGAAAGAGGGTGAGATGTATGATGTTGATTTCGACCACCAGTTCATAGAGACAGAGAAGTATGATGCAAAGCCTACATACAAGAAGTTCCTTGGTTATCGCCCTGGCGTGGCGGTTATTGGCGATTTGATAGTCGGTATAATCCGTAACTTTTACAAGGCCATTATTCAAAGACTTGACGTAAAGAAGTACGGACTCAATACAACAAGTCGCATAAAAGCGTTTGTTTTCAGGTTTATCTCTGTACCAGCCAAGTGGATCAGGACATCAAGGCGGTATGTGCTGAATATCTATACCTGTAATAATGCTTACGCAGATGTTTTCCAAACTGATTTTGGATAATGCCTACAACTTATGGGAATGATATTGTGTATTGCCTCAAGTCACATTGTGGGGTAAGGGGATATTGTAGGCAGAAGTGGTTGCTTCAAGTTCAAATTATCTGCAAATTCAGTAATGAGAGGACGTGTAAACGCAATAAGGACGTTCAAGGGCTTAGTTGCGGATTTGAGGTTATTTTGTTTTGTTATGGGTATTTTACTCTTTTGTTTTAGTTTTTTTTGCTTTTTTTGTTTTCAGGGATAAGGGCGTAACTATTCAGCAATAGCCATACGCCACCTCCCATCCTACAATGATAGGATGGTGCTGATAGCATTGAGTTGTGACTATTGCTGAATAGTTAGTCGTCCCTTGAAAAGTAAATAACCTATTGATTATCAATAAAATAACCTTTCTATTATTTGTATATATCTACAAGTTTTTGTATCTTTGCATAGTAAAATCTTGCAAATCAACAATGTATAAATCTCCATCCAACACCCATCAGGTATCAATGTTTTGGGACTTGGCATCCATGCTCAATCCCACCCATCCAATGTATAAACTTGCCAATCTGATAAATTGGGAAACCTTTGAGC
>NZ_SDIK01000091.1 GCF_008016795.1 Prevotella brunnea | reverse complement strand
CACCGCCGTTCCGACGGCTTATTTCAACTATTTTATCATGGTCGAGAGATTTTATCAGCTGACCATATACCGGCTGTCCGAAGAAATGTGTACTTTTGCCCATGTTATCTGAGTTTGGAAACAAAAGCAAAGATAACAAAAAGGGCTGATACCTCGTGAGAAGTGTCAGCCCTAATTCATAAAAAATGTGGGATGTTTAGCGGACAGTAATAATATCATATCGCGAATAATCTGTAACCAGCGTTTATAGGCTTCATCCGAGTCACCATTAGCCAAAACACCGGGAACTCCTCCATACGGTCCCTTTACTGCTTTAAGAAAAGCATGGAGATGACGGGCTATGATACTTGCCAAGTGGTTATTTAGATTACAGATATCTTCGTAAGTAACACCAGCATATCCCTCATTCCACTTGGCAGGTTTCTCAGCCTGCTTACGCCATTTTGCTTGCTGATTTATCATCATTCGGGCGGTGGATTTCTTTATTTTCATTGTATTTTTATCTATTAAACATTAGTAGCGTAACCTCGGTTTCATGCACATCGCCTTCAGCCTGTCCATAGATAACACTACACGACAACAATTCTTCTACATGCTTCTTGAAGTTGTCTATTTCCAAAGAATTTGCAACTTGACCTTGCTTGAAAACAATGAAGGCAATGGCTTCCTTGAATTTGCCCACAGGTGGCAAGGCGCAATAATTGGCCATAGAGGTATAGAGATAATCCAAGGCATGCTCTATAAGAGGTGAGCGAAACCTTATACTTTCCCCATTTTTGACATGAAGCAGGTATTCGCAACTTCCCTTTGTGAATGAACTACCTGTCATCGTAAATAGATCGATTACAGCTTGCCGATTTCCCATCCTTTTTAGAAACTTCTTGCGTTTTTCCTGCCTATATGTGCGTTTCCGCTTGCTACGGTTCATCTTTTTGCCATACAGCTTGTTAAAAAACTTACTAAAAGGCATCCCGCTTGGAACAATATGTTCACGTCTTACTCTGCTTTCTTTATCTTTGGGGAGGAATGCGACAGGAGTTTGCCGCTTATATATACTGCTTTCAAGACTTTCCAAAGCAACCTCATATTTGTTGGAAGGTTTGGGTGGATTTAGGGCACGTTCGATGCGACTTTCCTCTTGATAATCAGACCAGTTATCATACGTTAATTGCCAAAGACATAAGGCGGCAAGAGTAGCAAGCGAAATAGTCTTATCTTTTGGCAAGACGAGTTCTAAGGATAAATTATATTCCCAACTACCCTCTAAATCGAAGGAAAGATCGATGTTGCCTTTGTCTGAATCATCATAGCAAATAACCTCCACTTCCTTGTGTACCGTAACTCCATTTTGCTGCATCTTGTCAATGTAGCTGTCTAATTGTCCACTTGGTTTTAGAAGTCTCAATCTGTCGTATGCTTCCCTGAACAAGTATAGATGTTCGACAAGGTCATTGCCGAAGACATCGTAAGTTTTCACGTAAGACTTTAATTGTGGACAAAGTTCCTCAAATGTAACTTGATTGAATAATTCTTTTATTGTCATATTTTTATTTTTCTGCAAAGTTAGCCTTTGGCTGGGCGAGAAAACGTTACACCAATATATAAATTACAAATTTCATTGCATTTGTATATCTTACCATCATAAAAATAGGCTTCTATTTAATTTTATCTATATAGTCGTCCCTTGAAAAGTAAATAACCTATTGATTATCAATAAAATAACCTTTCTATTATTTGTATATATCTACAAGTTTTTGTATCTTTGCATGGTAAAACCTTGCAAATCAACAATGTATAAATCTCCATCCAACACCCATCAGGTATCAATGTTTTGGGACTTGGCATCCATGCTCAATCCCACCCATCCAATGTATAAACTTGCCAATCTGATAAATTGGGAAACCTTTGAGCGTTCCTTTGCCCCCTTGTACTGTAAGGACAACGGACGCATCGCCAAGCCTTGAGAACTCTTGCCAAGAACGTATTGAGGTCTGCATGAAGTTCGTTAACGGCGAGGGAATGGACGTTCACAAAATCTACTCCCCTCATGAGCCGGACGTGTTGTGCACCAGCAAGGGGAAGGATCACAAGAAATACGAGTTCGGCAACAAAGTCTCCCTTGTAAGACTGTGAAAAGGTCTCATTGTCGGTGCATTATCTTTCCGCAATGAATATGACAGACAAGGCAATGGAGCAGGTCGGCAGGGTCTATGGCGGGAAAATCAAAAGACTCGCGGAGGACAGAGGGTATCATCCAATACCATCTGTTGGCTATAAGTCGAGCTTTTGAGGGATAACTATATAATGTTGATAAAAACTCATCAAACACTGAAGGGGCAGCTATCGTTTCCCTTACCATTCTCTCACAGAAGTATAACACCGTGAATACAGTACACGTTTGTACAATGCGCCATACACGTCTGTACTGTCAGCTGTACAAACGTGTACAATACGGGAAGTGTTTAACCTCTCGTTAGCGAGTTCTTATAGAGGCGATAAGGACCGGTTGGGTGCAGACTATGGAAAGTTATTTGTATCGTTACCCCGGTTCGGGATAAGAAACAGTTCATAAATAAAGTTGCGCTCATCCAACCGGAAGTCTATTCGGGAAATAATCTCCCGGATAGCTGTCTCATCAAAATAATCTGCGAGTATTTCCGGAAAGACACAACGCAACAATTGCTCGCCATTCATGATGCAAAGATAACAAATATCCATGAATTTATTTGCATGAGAGGGGATGCAACCGGGTTTTACGACTGACCTCCAAAAAAAGTACCATCGTTTTATTAAAAAAGTACTATCGTTTTTACCAAAAAGTACTATCGTTTTATCAAAAAAGTACTATCGTTTTGTACAAAAAGTACCATCGTTTTTTATAAGCTCGTATGTCTGTTGGAAAAAGCCAATATCGCTTCTGAAAAAAGTTGATATTGTCATTGTGAAATACCAATGTCAAAATTATAAAAACGTATCGGGCTTACAAATAAAAAGCAGTATTGTTTGCTTGCGAATGCAGAATCTTTTTCCCGTCTTTTTGGCACACGTCAAACAACAGATACTCAGCAGCGCATCACATAAAGACAAACTAACCGGATTTCATGAATATGAATTCAGGAGGCGGATAATTGTGTCCGTTTCTTCTTCGGTAATGGTCTGATTACATGGGATTGACAGTTCTTGTTCATGAATCTGCTCGGTGATGGGGAAAGACAATTGATTCCATTCCCGATAGGCTTTTTGTTTATGGGGAGGAATGGGGTAATGAATCATGGTCTGTACACCGTGTTTGTTCAGATAACTTTGTAGTTTATTGCGTGTTTCGCAAAGAATGGGGAAGATATGATAGACATTATCACGATTTGATGGGTTTGGTATGGTGATGGCAGTATTTTTGATTTCGTTTTGATAACGATGCGCTATTTCTTTTCTTCGTGCATTCTCTTTATCGATATATTTTAATTTTATATTCAGAATGGCGGCTTGTAGTTCGTCCATTCTGCTATTCATTCCTTTATGGGTAAATTCATACTTTCGTTCGGAACCATAATTCCCCAACATTCGTATGACGTCTGCCAATCTCTTGTCATTTGTGGTTACGGCGCCTGCATCACCCAATGCACCGATATTCTTTCCCGGATAAAAACTATGAGCAGCCGCATTGCCAAGCGATCCGGTACGCTTGTCCGCGAAGGTACAGCCGTGTGCCTGTGCATTATCTTCTATGAGCAGAAGATTGTAATGTTTGCGAAGTGCCTCTATGTGTCGGGTGTAGGCGCACCGGCCGTAGAGGTGGACGAGCATGATGGCGCGTGTGCGTGGCGTGATGGCCAAATCTATGAGCCTGTCGTCTATTTCGAGCGTATCAATATTCGGTTCTACAAGAATCGGGATCAAATTATTTTCGGAAATTGACAGCAAGGTGGCAATATATGTGTTCGCCGGCGCAATGATCTCATCGCCATCATGGAGAATGCCGAGTTCCTTATAAGCTCGAAGAATAAGCGAGAGTGCGTCCAGTCCGTTTCCACAAGTAACACAATGCTTCGTGCCAATATAATCAGCATAATTCTTTTCAAAATTTCCAACGGCTTCTCCTTGAAGATACCAACCGGATCTAATAACTTCTTGTATGGCATCGAATATTTCATCCGAATGCATTTCTGTAACTTTTTTTAGAGATAGATATTCAATCATGCGATAAAGGTTGCTTCTTATCTTCAATACTATTGATATGCCGTGTACTCCATTCGTACACATCATAACAAATGCCTCTGCTGCCAAATCCTTCTTTCTGAAAGATGAGTTGCTCGTTAAGCGTTTTTCCATTACCTTCGGAACTCTTTCCAAAATCAAAATAGCCCTCCTGGTCTTGATAGACTGTATTAAGAAGATGGTTGAAAATCAAATCAAGTGCACCGTTTCTTTTTCCTTCCGGAGAAGCTGATATGTATTGTGTATGCAAAGTTTTTGGAGTGATGTACAATAAGATCCCACCAATGGGCATATTGTCGATATTGTAAGCCATGAATAATTTTATATTCTCCGGAAAACGATTTTTTAAGAGTTTCAACTCGAACAATGAATGTACGGGCTTTGCCGCATATTTCTGTTGTAAATTGTTGCTGAGGATCATCCAAAATGATTTGAGATCTTCGCTTTCTCTTACTTTTATTCCATTTTTCACAGCTTTTCTTATTCCACTTTTTCTACTTTCAGTGAACCTCAACCGATGATTAAAGTCAATTGTGGTAGAGATATGCCTGTTGATGATGTTTGCCTCGCAAAAATTAGTTAGTGCGTAGAGATCTTCTTCAGCGGGAAGACGATGATAAATGTGAGGGATGGCTTTATAGATAACGTTGTGTATGCCTTCTTTTGCTAAAAAAATATTCAGTGCTTGAAATAGTTTGCATATATTTGCAGTAGTTGCTTTCTCATTCGTTATCAAGCCTCCGTAGGTTAATCCTTGATGTGAAAAAAGCGTGTTTCCGACTCGGTTTGCGGGTAAAAGCGCATAAATATATTGTTTTCTGTAAATGATTAAGGAGAAATCTTTGAATCGGTCGGAATGATAATCCATGTAGTTGCGATTGAAAAGAAATGTTCCTTGTTTCGACTGCTTCACGAATGCGTTCCATTCGTTGGCTTGCTCCGGCCTGTATCTTCTTATTTCAAACATTCGATATTGGGATTTACACTGCACAAAAGTTCTATGAAGGCTTTGCGGTTCTGTGGGGAAATCAGTATGTAGTTGCCTTGTCCGAAGTCGATGCGTAATCTTTTTAACGACATTGCGGGCGAACTGATCGGGTCATTCGATTCGGCTATTCTGCTAATCTGTTGAATGTCAATGTCCTTTTTGATGATAATTCCTGCCCTTATCTTCAGATGTTGGCTCTCGATAGTGTAATAACAGGGAAGGGTCACGGCATATATGGCAATAATAAATGCGAAAGGCAGAAGCAAGAACCAGCTGAAGTCCATAATCAATTCATATCCGATGAATAATACCGGCAATGCTATTACCACTATGAGCCATGCATCTACTTTTGTGTGAAAGCTTCGTTTCATTTGTTCTCTGTCGCCATATAGTTCAGATAGTCGTCATAGTCGCGGATGTAATCTTCTTCGTCGAACGGGTCTTCGGCAAGCACGAGACACACCGCACCTGACGAGAAGTCTTCGAGCGTGCGCCAAATGTCGGTATTCACCAACAGCCCTTGATAGGGATGGTTGAGCAGAAAGGAGTGCCGTAGTTTGCCGTCGTTCAGCGTAACGGAGAACGAACCGCTGACGGCGATGATGAACTCGCGGCAATGTTTGTGAGCATGTCCGCCCCGACTTTCACCTCCAGGAACGTCGTACACCCAATAGACGCGCGAAACGTTGAAGGGAATGTCCTTCATCTGTTCGGCTACGGTGAGGTTTCCACGTTGGTCGAGTATTTTTGGCAAGTCGATAATCTTGCCGATGGTGGGGTCTTCTTGCATCTTGGCTTAGGAGTTAAATGAACATTGGAAGGTCAATGAGATTTGACCGATGTTTTTTCGGACTGTGAGTGGTTTGCGGAGTTGGAAAAGTCAGCGTCTTTAATTTCCCCAACTCCGCAACACTCTCAGAACCTTTTATCTGTTCCCGTACATCATGTCGTAATACTTCTGGTAGTCGCCACTTGTTACCTCTGCTATCCATTGTTGGTTTTCGAGGTTCCACTTAATGGTTTTTACAATGCCATCGGCGAACATCGTCTCAGGATACCAGCCCAATTCTTCCTTGATCTTGGAGGGGTCGATGGCATAACGGGCATCGTGTCCGAGCCGGTCGGCAACATGGGTGATGAGATCGTTGTTGATCCAGCTGATGTCGATGTCGCCATTGGCGTCCTTTTCCTGCTTTTTCAGCATCTTGCGCAGCTCTTTGTCCTTTTCCATCATGTCGTGAATTGTCTGGATGGTGAGTTTCACGATGTCGATGTTCTTCATTTCGTTGTGTCCTCCAACGTTGTAGATTTCACCTTCGCGACCTTCTCGCACCACCATGTCGATGGCTTTGCAATGGTCTTCCACATAGAGCCAGTCGCGAACATTAAGTCCCTCGCCATAGACTGGTAGCTTCTTACCCGACAAAATGTTGTTGATAATCAGCGGTATTAGCTTCTCAGGGAAGTGGTAAGGACCGTAGTTGTTGGAACAACGGGTGATGCTGACCGGCATGTGGTAGGTGTCCCGATACGCCATGACGAACATATCGGCACTTGTTTTGCTTGCCGAGTAAGGACTGTGTGGGCAGAGCGGAGTCAGCTCCGTGAAGTAACCATCAGCTCCGAGCGAACCATACACCTCGTCAGTTGATACCTGGTGATAGCGTTTGCCTTTTTTCCATGTGGGATAACCTTCTTCGTCTTTGCCCGTAACCCAAGCCCTTCGGGCAGCGTCCATAAGGTTTTGAGTGCCAAGTATATTCACCGAAAGAAACAATTGTGGATCTTCGATAGAACGATCCACATGACTTTCAGCTGCAAAATTCACGATGTAATCTATGTTGTTCTCTGCCAAGATTTTGTCAACGAGCTTTCGGTCTCGGATGTCGCCTTTTACGAAGTAACAGCGTTGTTCATCTATGTCAGCCTTTATTGTGCCGAGATTGCCGGCATAGGTTAGCGCGTCGAGGACGATTACTTTTATATCCTTATCTACATACTTTTTGTGTAGAAGATATTTAATGTAGTTGGCACCGATGAAACCGGCAGCTCCGGTTACTAAGTATGTTTTCATTTTTTCTTATTGTTTTTTATGTTATCTTTGTTTGTAACCACTTTATCGTAGGTCTTCCAATATTCCAGATTCTTTTCCTTTAGTTTTTGCCACTTTCTGTAGTCGGAATAGATGTTGAACGACATCATGATAATGCCAAAAAAGCCACTTTCTGTAATCAGATTTTGCCAATGATATTCACCATTCCAATTGAACAGGAGTTCTAAACCATAATACACACCGGTCAGCACAATAAATTGAAATAAATATGTATGTACTTTTTTCATCTGTGCTTTATGGAAGAATGTTCTTTTTACTTAATGTAATAACTTCACAATCACTGAATTTATTGCCTTCAATGGTCAGTCTTATAAGTGTACGGTCTTTATGCCATCCCTGAAGACCAGCAGCACCGGGGTTGATGTGAAGAAGATTAAGCGTTTTGTCATACTTCACTTTTAATATGTGTGAATGTCCGTCAATAAAAAGATTTGGAGGCGAAGCATACAGCAGACTTTGCACTGAACTGTCATAATTCCCGGGATAGCCACCGATGTGTTTTAGTAGTACATCTACATTTTCGCACTTGAATCGTAATATTTTAGGATATCTCGCACGAAGATCATGACCATCACAATTACCGTGAACGGCTCGGAATATGGGTGTCATAGCTTCGAACTTGTCAGCAACTTCAATGGAGCCAATGTCGCCGGCATGCCAAATTTCATCGCAATCTTTGAAATAGAATGCGTACTTATCGTCCCAGTGGGCGTGTGTATCCGATATGATTCCTATTTTTTTCATTTCAGCTTCTGTATATCTACTTACAAACGGAATGGAACTTGCTCGTAATTTTTGAAGATATACTCTATCGTTTCTTTGTTTATTCCATTGTCTTTGCAGTATTGTATTCCTGTTCGATACGATTGAACTGCTTTCTTTCTCTGTCCTTTCGCATCATAGCAAAATCCTAAATTGCGCCAAAAGGTCGGAATGATAAACTTTCTCAATTCATCCGGTACTTCGAAAAGATGTTTTTTCACCTTTCTTGAAACTGCTATGCCTTCGTTATATTGCTTTGAAAGAAAATAATACCATGCTAAATTAAATGATAATAAGATAGATTTGTTTGTATTTTCTTCCCATTGTTTCAATATTTTTTCGGCTTTACGCAATGATTCCTCTTTGATAATTGAGGGATTTGTGTCCATATTTGGTCCGTGCAAAATTGGGGTTAAAGCCGTCCAATACATTATCTCCTTATTTGTATAGTACAAATCTGAAATCCCGGAGACCAGATATTCGTTGATGTCAGCATCTATTGGGCTGTTTTCCAATGGCAATAAATCTTCCAATTGAACCAAATGAATTTCTTTTCTATTTGACAATGCTTTGTCGAAATAATATTTATGCTCGGCACCCGTGAGAATGATTACTCGTCTTCCAAGATTGGCACGAACAGCATCTTCAATCAGGTTCATCATCTTCGCATTGCGTTGTTCTGAATACAGGTTCAGACATCCGTCGCCAAATACGGTTATAAGCCCGGCGTATATTCTGCTAACATAAGTGTTGTAGTCCTTTCCATTAATAAACAAGTAGCTTTTATCATTGTCTTTGAATAGATTGTCAAGAGTCCCATAGCGTTTCTCAAAAGCACAAATCAACGAATCCGTCCGATAGAGAGAGTCTAATCTTTGTTGTTTGATTTTGTAATCATCTGATTTTATGTATTCTCTTCGTTCCGCTCTCGGATTATTCTGTGACCACCAATCTATGGGATATACGTTCGCTCCATTTTTAATTCCATAGATAGCCCCCAAAGTCATCTCTTTCAGATAAGGCTTTTTACGAAAGTCTGATAGGCGAATTTCCACACAGATGGCATCCGGATGAAATGTTTTTATGATGTTATACAGGTCTTTATAGGAATAATTAGGATTTGATTTGTGCTGATCATGTATGGTTCCGATGCATAAAACCATGGTTTGTCCTTGTGCTTCTGTTGAGGGATTAGTAAGTTTTTTTTGCGCAAGTACACCAATCGGAATCATGGAGACCGTTAGTATGAGGAAAAGATTATAGAAGTAATGTTTCATATATTTTATAATTTATTTCATTTTTCTTCTTATAAAAGCAGCGATAAAATCTTTCGTAGCTTCCAACCCCAAGATACTTGTATCAATACAAAGGTCGTAATTAGTGGAGTGCCCCCAAGCCTTTCCCGTGTAATAATTGTAGTATTTTGCGCGTTCGCTTTCACAATGTTCAATAATTTTGCGTGCCTCTTCTTTGTTACAATGTTTTCGCTCACAGATATTTTTAATGCGAAAATCCAAACTTGCCGTAATGAAAACATTGATAACATCTTTGTAGTCGCGCAAAACATAATCTGCTGTTCTGCCTACAAATACGCATCTACCAAATTTTTCTGCTGCATCGCGGATGGCATCACTTTGAATTTGGTAGAGACTTTCTTGCGAAAAATCATTCTTATAGAAGTTGTTGCTGCCTAATAGTGGAAGATTGATGTGGAAATGCGATTTGAGAAATCCTTTATGTTCGTCGTTCTGTTCGAAGAATTTTTCAGAGAATCCACTTTCTTGCGCTGCGAGGTTCAGTATCTCTTTGTCATAAAAGTGGCAATGAAACTCTTCAGCGAGCATTCGCGCGATGCAGCATCCTCCGCTTCCAAGTTGTCTTCCTACGTTGATAATCAATTTGTTTTCCATTTGTTCAGCGTTTATTGGTGAAGGGTCAAAGTTTATTCATCTCTTTTTTGAAATTCTTAATGTATCGCGTCATGATGATTGCCGCTATTACCGCGGCAAGGAAATCACTTGTTGGGAGTGATGCCCATACACCATCAATCTCAAAAAATCTTGGGAGAATAGTTAGTAAAGGTAGTAAAATTAGTAATTGGCGAGACAACGACAGGAATATGCTTATCCTGACTTTGCCAATACATTGAAAAAAGTTGGTTATTACCATTTGCCCACCTATTATCGGAAACATCAACATATTGATTTGAATGGCTTTCATGGATTGTTTAATGAGTTCCGGATCGGTTGTAAACATACGAGCACAATAATAGGGTGCCAACATTGCGCCCAACCAGCCTATTGTCATGATGACAGTGGCAGAAAATATGGAGAGCTTTACCACGCTCATCATTCTATCATATAGTTGTGCGCCGTAGTTATAGCCGGCGATAGGCTGCATACCTTGATTTAATCCAATCACCACCATTACGAAGACAATAGCAATACTGTTGGCAATTCCGTATGCTCCCACAGCCATGTCGCCTCCGTAGTTTACAAGTTGATTATTCATAAATATCACTATGACGCAGGCGCAGACATTCATAAGAAAAGGCGAGATGCCGATGGAGATAATGTTCTTCACGAGGTTTGCCTTGAGTCTGTATATTCCTCGCTTCAGATGTAGTAGCTCTTTCTTATTGGCAAATAGTTTCATTTGCCAGCAGAGTGCGAGTGCTTGCGAGATAATGGTTGCCAAGGCTGCTCCCCGGATACCCCATCCCCACCAAAAGATAAACACCACATCGAGAAAGATGTTCATGATAACTGTGAAAATCGTTGCGGACATGGCATGTCTGGGCTTTGAGGCAGCGCGTAAAACAGCATTCATACCGAAATACATGTGGGAAATAATGTTTCCGGCAAGAATAATCTGCATAAAATCTTTGGCGTAGGGGAGAGTTGCATCGCTTGCACCGAAAAATCGTAGGATGGGTTCTAAGAAAATGAGACAGAAAAATCCAAACGAACTGCCGATAATCAAGTTCAGAGTAATAGTATTTCCGAGGATATTCTCTGCTGTGGCATAATCATGTTGTCCCAATTTTACACTGATGGTGGTCGAGGAACCGATTCCGACAGCCGCTCCGAATGCAGCCGCGAGATTTATGAATGGAAATGTGATTGCTAATCCAGAGATTGCAAGCGGACCCACCACCTGCCCAATGAAGACACGGTCGATGATGTTGTAAAGCGATGCTGCCATCATCGCAATAATGGCAGGTAGGGCATATTGAACCAATAAATTCCCTATCGGCTTAGAACCCAACTCCAATGTTGCTTTCTTATTATCCATTAACGCTGATGATGTACTCTTGCAAAAGTACAAAAAAATAATCGATGTTGATGTAATTTGTGGAAATTATTCCTCACTGTTTCTTAAAACATCTAAAAGCTTAGTATGTTTTACTATAATTCTTGCTATCTTTGCAATAGTGAAAAGTAACAAATAATGAATGGCGCATGGTTTCTGTAGCCGGATAATCAGAAATATAATGAACAAACCTCTATCGCTTTTAGAACTCAATTCCCTTGTCTCCGAACTCATAGAGACGGTTATGTCTCGCTCTTATTGGGTGTCGGCAGAAGTCTCTGAAGCAAGAGAGAACAGAGGACATCTTTATTTGGAGCTTATTCAGAAAGATGACCGTGCCAATACACCTGTTGCCAGAGCTTCAGCCAAATGTTGGCGAAGCTCATGGAGTTTGATAGCTCCTTACTTTGAGAGGACAGCAGGCGTAAAAATACGAGCCGGGTTGCATCTCTTACTGCAGGTTCATCCGCAGTTTCATCCTCAATATGGTTTTTCGTGGATTATAGACGACATCAATCCGGAATACACTATGGGAGACATGATGAGGAAAAGGCAAGAAATAATCCGCCAATTGAAAACTGAAGGTGTTTTTGATCTTCAAAAGGAATTGACCCTTCCAATATTTTCCCAACGCATTGCTGTTATTTCTTCCTCTACGGCGGCAGGATATGGAGACTTTTGCAATCAATTGAAAAAAAATGAGTATGCTCTTGATTTTCATACAGAATTATTTGCCGCCATCATGCAGGGAGAAGGGGTTGGAAAAAGCATCATCTCTGCATTGAACAGCATCAATGATCGTTGCGATGAATTCGATTGTGTTGTGATAATTCGGGGAGGCGGAGCGACCGCTGATTTGAGTGGTTTTGATACTTTGGATTTGGCAGAAAATGTTGCCAACTTTCCTTTACCGATTATTACGGGGATAGGGCATGAACGCGATGAGAGCATATTGGATATGATTTCCTATAAACGCGTGAAAACTCCCACTGCAGCCGCTACATTCCTAATTGATCATCTGCTCAGAGTGCTGACGTTTATGGAAAATGCTCGTGACGATATACGGAAATTGGTTCAGATTCGTCTTCAACAAGAAGAAATAAAATTGCAAAGGCTCTCTACAAACATTCCGGTTCTGTTCTCTATGGTAAAGACTCGTTATGAAATGACGTTGGAAGCGATACTAAGAAAATTACTACAGGATATGTCGAAGGCTCTTTCGGATGAAACAATGATTTTAGAAAAGGCTACCGCAAGACTACTGCCTGCCATTGAAAGAAAACGTTTGCAGCAGGTGCACCATTTAGAACTTCTTACTCAGCGTGCTAATGCCATGAATCCCAATAGAATGTTACGATTAGGCTACAGTATTACTTATGGTAAGAATGGACTCTTACGCGACGCATCTTCGGTTCTGCCCGGTGAGGAACTGACTACTATCTTGGAAAATGGAAAAATAGTCTCCGTGGTTAAATAGAGGACTAAGGAGGAATATATTAATATAATTTATAATGTTACGGATATGAAAAAAATAAATTACGAGGAGGCGGTAAAACAATTGGAAACAATTGTGACAAGAATGGAAAATGGAGAACTAAGTATTGACTCCATGGCAGAAGAACTCAAAAAAGCCCAAGAACTGATAAAACTCTGCAAAGACAAGCTTAGACATACCGATGCCGAGATTAAGAAACTATTGGAAACCGAATGATTTTAACCGGTCATAACTACTGTTTTTGATAATTACGTCGATATTTGTTGCAATGTAGAATTTATATTTGTATATTTGCAAATATATGAAATAAAACCCTATAAACATAAGATGTAATGAAAAATTTAGATTGGTCCAATTTGTCTTTTGGTTATTTACCAACTGATTATAACGTGCGTTGTTTCTATCGGAACGGAAAGTGGGGCGAAGTAGAAGTATCGTCCGACGAGTATTTGAAAATTCATATGGCGGCAACGTGTCTGCATTATGGACAAGAAGCCTTTGAGGGTCTGAAGGCCTATCGCTGTCCGGATGGCAAAGTACGATTGTTTTGTGTTGAAGAGAATGCGGCACGTTTGCAACGCACATGCCGCGGAATCGTAATGCCGGAGGTGCCTACCGAGCTTTTTGTGGAAATGGCAAAGAGGGTTGTTCGTTTAAATCAGGAATATGTTCCCACCTATGAAAGTGGAGCGACGCTCTATCTTCGTCCTTTGCTTATTGGGACGTCGGCACAAGTCGGAGTACATCCTTCTAAAGAGTATATGTTCCTGATTTTTGTGACCCCTGTAGGTCCTTATTTCAAAGGTGGGTTTTCTACCAATCCTTATGTTATTATGCGCGATTACGACCGTGCTGCCCCTTTGGGCACGGGAACGTTTAAGGTGGGTGGTAACTACGCTGCATCGCTAAAAGCAAATAAGATTGCCCACGAAAAAGGCTATGCGTCAGAATTTTATCTTGACTCGAAAGAAAAGAAATATGTTGATGAATGTGGTGCTGCCAATTTCTTCGGTATTAAAGATAATACCTATATTACTCCATTGTCATCCTCAATTCTTCCATCCATCACAAATAAGAGCTTGATGCAGATTGCTGAAGATTTGGGCATGAAGGTGGAACGTCGCCCCATACCGGAAGAAGAATTAGCTACTTTTGAGGAGGCGGGAGCTTGCGGAACGGCTGCTGTCATCTCTCCAATTTCTCACTTAGATGATTTGGAAACCGGTAAGACTTATCATTTTGGTGAAAACCCGGGACCGTGGTCAACCAAACTTTATGAAACCTTACGTGGCATTCAGTATGGTACAATTGAAGATAGACATGGTTGGACAACCGTGGTAATCGACTAAGCATATTACAGACTAATAAAATCGCAACTCCACATTGGAACAAAGATTCAATAGGGACTTGCGATTTTATTCTTTTATCGGGTTTAACTGTATAGGAATCGCCAGTTTCGGCAACTTTGCCATTCTCATTATCCCCCGGAAGCTGTTTTCCCGCATTTTCAGCTTCAAAATGTTTGCAAAACTCATCTATAATTATTACTGTCCGCTAA
>NZ_SDIK01000090.1 GCF_008016795.1 Prevotella brunnea | reverse complement strand
TAGCGGACAGTAATAATTGATTATCAATAAAATAACCTTTCTATTATTTGTATATATCTACAAGTTTTTGTATCTTTCATGGTAAAATCTTGCAAATCAACAATGTATAAATCTCCATCCAACACCCATCAGGTATCAATGTTTTGGGACTTGGCATCCATGCTCAATCCCACCCATCCAATGTATAAACTTGCCAATCTGATAAATTGGGAAACCTTTGAGCGTTCCTTTGCCCCCTTGTACTGTAAGGACAACGGACGCATGGCCAAGCCTATCCGCCTGATGGTCGGTCTTATAGTGCTGAAGCATATTCGCAACGTCTCGGACGAGAGCGTCGTGGAACAGTTCTCGGAGAACGCCTACTACCAGTATTTTTGCGGAATGGAATCCTTCACCATCGCCAAACCTTGCGTACCGACGGAACTCGTGGAGTTCCGCCATCGCATTGGCGAAGCGGGTATGGAGTTGATTCTCAAGGAGAGCATCCGGGTAAATCTGCTGCTTGACGACAAGCGGAAAGAGAATGAAAACAGAAATGACGGCAAGGACGGTCGTGGACGCAAGTCCGACACCGAGCAGACAGCCTTTATCGACTCTACCGTGCAGGAGAAGAACGTCACGTTCCCCACCGAATCGAAACTCCTGAATAAAATCATCGGTTTCTGCCGCGACGTGGCTCATGCAGAGCATCTCAAAGTGCGCCAAAGCTATGCCAGGGAAATCAAGAGACTTAAGCTTGTGCAGCGTTTCCGTGGCAGGAAAATCAAAAGACTCGCGGGGGACAGAGGGTATCGCGGGCAGGAAACGTGCGGAGAGACGAACATCATGATACCCGGCGTTCCCAAGGCAAGCGACTCGCCACACAAGAAAAAGAAAAAACAAAGGTTCTTCCGCAAGAGAGCAGGAATAGAGTCTGTCATAGGGCACTGCAAGGCAGAGCATCGATTGGGGAGGAACTTCTACAAGGGTCTCTTGGGTGATGCCATCAACGTGATGCTCGCTGCGGCTGCATTCAACTTCAAAAGAGCCATGCGGTTTCTTTTGTGCCTTATTCGAACCATGATAAAATGGAGTATTCAAGGAGTGGGTTCCAACTTTAACGAAACAAAGGTGTTATCCAATACCATCTGTTGGTTGTAAGTCGAGCTTTTGAGGAACGACTATGTATGACAGAATCATGCTTAGAAAGAGATACATCATCGAATGTATCAACGAGTTGCTAAAGAACAAGGCTAACCTTGTACATTCACGGCACCGATCAATACATAATTTCATCATGAACTTATGTTCTGCTCTTACAGCCTATTGTTTCTTTGACAATAAGCCGGAGGCACTGCCGGTACACGTAGAGAAATCAAGGCAATTGGAACTTTTCTAAAGATTTTCTTATCCCGAACTCGCGTAAATAGTCGTTCCTCAAGAACTC
>NZ_SDIK01000089.1 GCF_008016795.1 Prevotella brunnea | reverse complement strand
GGCTCAGTAGAAATTTACTGGGGGAATAATTTGTTATTTATCTTAATAATTCCGACCTTCGCATCATGGAAGAAAATATGTTACGCACCTTGGCAGCTCTTGTGTTGCCCACTCAAATATTACAGTTTTTTACTATCGTTTCTGTCCGTGAGGTCGGATCAGAGTTTCATATTAGTCTTGACGAACGTATGGACAAGACTTTATCGGATGATGCCAACTTCGAGTCCAAAGGGTTCATGGAAGCTGTTAATATAACTGACTTTCCGATCCGAGACCATAAGGTTATATTGAAAATTCGTCGCAGGCGATGGACGGACTTGCGCACAGGCAAGAGCTTTACGCTTCCCATCGCTTTAGACATGGTAGCTCAGGGCACTCGTTACTCCAAGGAATTTGGAGCTTTTTTAAAAGAAACGTATGGAGACATCCCCCGTGACCTGCCTTACGCTTGAGGATTTCTATCATATTGACGGACATACATTTGAGAAACAATACAAGGAAGTTCTGAGCGGCTTCCGTCAATGGGACCAGGCAGAACATGCCGACGAGTGGCTTCTCTTTCCTGACAACATCGGATCCTCTTTGGCTATTGATGAAACTTCACTGTCTAACGGCGAACTGTACACTTTCGTGACCAACCGTGCAGCAAGGACACGGGAAAGAAGTCTCGTGGCAGTAGTTGCAGGTACAAAGTCAGACGATGTCATAGCAGTACTGGATAGGATTGATGAGGAGAAACGCTCCTCTGTTGAGGAAGTCACTCTGGATCTGTCCGACTCTATGCGCAAAATAGTCAGAAGGTCGTTTCCCAATGCCAAGCGTGTAATCGATAGGTTCCATGTACAAAAGTTAGCATGCGACGCTGTACAGGAATTGCGTATCAAGCACCGCTGGGATGCAATACAGCAGGCAAACGACGAGATGGAGGAGG
>NZ_SDIK01000088.1 GCF_008016795.1 Prevotella brunnea | reverse complement strand
GCACGGTCAAGCACGTCGTAAACCGTTACGGTTGGCGACACGTTATCAAAAGCCTTGTTGAAAGTTGTCTTTTTGCCCACTGCCTCTGTTGTTGGATAGTATGCCTTCGTCACACGACCGAAAGCGTCATAGACATTGCGTCCGCTGACAATCATCACGGTTTCGTCCTTGGGTGCACTGCCCTTGGCAGCTGTCGTTACCACACCGTCTTTCTTCACCTGAACGGGACGTCCGAAACCGTCCACGAAGGTGACGGTCTCCATATCATCGCTTGGGTGCTGTATGTCGTAATGTTTGGTCACTGCGTAAGCAGGTGCAGTGATGCCATTGGTGCCGAAAGTAGCCTTAGGCTGATAGTCAAAGGCAATGATGTAAGGCACACCTGTTGCCAACTCATTAGGACCACGCACAGCTTTCACACGTCCGAGGTTGTCTATATCCGTTTCATAATAGAAGTGGTTGAGATCCATACGGCGGAGTGCCATACCATAGCGGTAGTCGAAGTTGGCTGCCTCGCTACGGTAGCCAAATGCATCGTCTATGCGCTCCACATACATATTCATCACCGGCTCATAGCGGTAGGTGTACCACATGCGCTGTCCCTTGCTGTTAGCAGGAAGCGTAGTCTTGATAATGTTGCCGTAAGCATCATAAGTATAGTCAGAGACAGCTTCACCGCTTCCGAGTTGTTGCTTAATCTGCGTGATATGGTTGGCATAGTTCAAATCGTAAGTCGCAGAGACTTGATGATAAGTCTTACCATCACCGCCCGTTACGGTTACGTTGGTAGGTAGCCCGAAGATATGTTTGTTATCATTGTGAGCATATTGTATTGCGGTTTGGTAGTCGAACTTACCCGAACCGTCAGCACCCAACTTACCCTTATCACTGAACTTGTAAGACTTCAGCTCTCCGTGATAACCTGTGAGATAATACTCATTCCAAGCCTCTGAGGTGGTGATACCGGTTGCCTGCCCCTCATACTGCTTATTGGCGGTATAGCGGAGCGGCACGAAGGCAGAGGCGCGGTCGCTACAGAGCTTCTTCTGTTTGTTGAAAGTATAGCTGTCACCGTTGGCTGTGATATAATAGCCATCATATTCATTGCGTGTCTCGGTGTACTTGTTGCCTTTGGCATCCTCTACAGACGCTCCAAGCTCATTGCCCTGTGCATAGTAGGTGGACACATCGTAGAGTTGCACAGCCTGACGATAGACTGCGGATTCACCCTGTTCGGTGTCGATATTCTTGGTTACGACCTTTCCAAAGCCGAGGAACTCACGTTCGTGGCGATCCTTCTGTCCATCAGAATAGGCAAACATCGTCTTCATCATCGGTCCATCATCACGGATACCATCGTCAATGGTTACGGACGACATTACCCATTTACCACCGGGCAGGCCGTAGGTAGGCGTGCTGTGTTCGTAGTCCAGTGTAAAGGTTCCGCCGAGGGAGTTGGTCACGCTCTTGAGCATGTTCGTTCTGCCGATGGCAGAGCGGGTTACTTTCAGTTCGCTTTCCTTATCGGATTCCACAATATCGAGGTAGCCGTCGCCATCTACATCTTGCAAAGCATAGTTGTTACGATTTATACTATGACTGACAGAAACAACTGGATTTATGGAAATTTTGACAGGAATTAACTTTGGGGTAAAATTGACAGTAAATGCAACTTCAGCTCCCTCTGAAGTTGAGGCAGATTCACTAAGAGAAGAAAGCCCTCTCCACTGAATGGCATCCATAAAGCCATTACCGATATTAAGTGCCACCATAATAGCCTTGCCATTGCGCCATACCTTATCTGGTAATCCGTCAGAATTTACATCAGAGAGATTATACTCTTCTCCATTCTTAGAGGTTACAACATTGTATCCCCCGGCGAAGCTTGATGACCCCTTATTGAAGCTACCACCTATATTGGCGTTATAAGTAATTCCCTTACCTCCTTGTATTCGATCAATTCCCCAATCAATCGGTTCTGTGAAGTTGTACCCTAAATTAAGTCGAACTTTATTTCCCTTAATAATTTTATCAGGTAGACCGTCTCCATTCACATCCATGAATGTTTCTGTGCTCCAATCCTTGTTAGAGGGAGGAATACTGACAGATCCAGACATACGAGCTTTTGCCTTGTTGCTGGAGCCTTGGTTGCTGGAATGATCCTTTCCTTTTGCAATATGAGCAATCGTAGAACTTATCGAAATAATAGGGTCGCTTCCCAATGCCCATCCTTCAGACTTGTTCTCGCTGCCAATGGTTCCAATTCCACTATACTTTTCGCCACTGATGCCTCCTTGCGAATTTGTATATTGTATGATTCCCTTTTGAAAAATATCCGGGAAACCATCCCCATTGAAATCCATCATAGTGGAGCGAGTTACACTCTTACCACTTGCGTCATTGTATGTAAAAGCAATGCCTGTCTGATTGACATCACTTGTTGCAACCATTTCCTGTGTTATAGCTACAGCACCGGTTCCTTGTAAACATGTACCGGAAACTCCTGCTATATCATCAATATGTTCGAATGGGTTAGTTAATATTACATTTTGTTCAGTTAGTCTTGAAGCCCCAGCTTCTTCAGCTGTAAGGTACAATTCTGCTCGTTGTCCTATCCATCTGTCAAATGAACTTTGGTCTGTTCCAATTGGAACAAATGCCATTGTCAAAGGATCCATCTTGGCATCCTTGCTATCGGGAAGTTTCAGCAGTGATTCATCAATAGGTTTGCTATACCTACCTTCGGAAGCATTATAAACAAAGCCACCCCAGCCACGATACATTGTGCCGAAGCCTTTGTTCTCTGTCTGGGCATAGAAGCCTGCCTGTGCTGTTCCTATGCCACTGACAGTAGCTGCAGAAGTTACTGTCTGACCTGAGATGTTACCTGAATAGAAGTAATCTATCCATATCTTGCCTGCACTGATACCGGTGATTATCAGAGGATCCCCTGAAAGACTGCCACCACTGAAAGTGTAAGTCTTTTTACCCAACAGTTTGTCTACAGTCTTGACAGTCATCGTTACCATTCCGTTTGCCGTTGGTGGTAGCATCGTGATACTCGGAGTAACTGTCAGGGTTGAAACATTGGAAGCAAGTACTACAGGTTTACCTTCACTAACCATGTCAGCAAAGAGAACATAATGGGTTGCCCCTGCCGTACGCTGCCTGCTACCATCCTTGCCTATGGTCTCTATTTGTGGGGTCCACTTTATTTTCGACCAGTCCACATTAGAAGAAGAACTGATTTCAAAGTTTAGATTTGTCAAGCCATCCGGATTAGGAATAGTCTGTTTAATTTCTCCGTCAAACGCTTCATTCCATGCTAAGGTACGGGTATAGATTTCTCTTTTTTTATAATTCGGATTATTATTACCCAAGCTGTCTTTTAACTCATTAGATGCGACAATTCTGAGCGTAACGTCATCTGTTGTGACGGGTTTGGTGAACTTACCTGACAGGTTCAAAGAAGCGCTCTCTGCCACATTAGTCAGTGTATTGGCACCATAAATGGCACCCTCCTGAGGTTGATAAACAGTGGTAGATAATCCGCCGGGGAGTGTTTCTGCCGCACCTGTATAGGTAATGATAGGTGCCCATTTCACGTTGTCAAAGGCACCGTTGCTTGTTTCCTCCGTACCAGACTGGACACGGAAATAAATGCGGTCGCCTTTCTTGACGGTGATATTCTGTGCCGTAGCATTATAAGCCGTTGCATCTCCTTTGGTAATTTTCTTGTTCCAGAGTTCCGTACGACCTTTCTGAATGGCTACGCGCACACCATCAGCATGAGCATACTCATCGGTATCGTATTCGCCTGTTGGAGTAATCAAACTAACTGTACCCGAGATGCTGATGATTCCATCTTTAGGTGCCTGCCATACACGTACCATATCTTCCATCGGAGAGGATTTAATCAGTTCTGCCTGCTCGGTAGGATCAACCTCTCCAATAGTTTTATCTATTTTCTTGGCATCATAGATGATGGGGCTTGGTGTATCGGCGCTGCTAAGCGTAAAATGAGGAATAGCATGACCTTGCGCATCAAATTCTATATGATTAAAATAAACCTTACCATTAGAAACTATATCTACAAGCCCATCACCATTAACATCACTGAAATATACAGAGGTTTTAGTAGTTGTGCGGGAGGTACTTGTAGCAACAGTAGCCATAATATACTGCCACCCAGCCTTGATGGCAGGTCCTCCGGAGAAAGTATTACTGGATGAAGCAGAAAATTTAGAGATACCAACAACTTTGATAGGTTCTCCATAGGTTATTTTCTTTTCGTCTGTGCATATTTGCGGACGATAGTACACAGAACCTCCATCCTGATATATCTTGTCGGGTAATCCATCTCCGTTAAGGTCTGCAAAAGTCAATAATCCCTTAGAATTATCATGAGAGTAATTAAAAGAACCACCAATAGTGCCACTTGTTGAAGAACTTTGATCATCAACTCCTGCTCCAGCATAGAAAGAACCACCATAAGAAAGGCTTGTTGTTCCTCCTAAGGCAGTAGGTTTGTCGCTGAATATGCCACCAACTTCTTTGAGAGGACTTATAAACCCTGCGTCAAGGCCGTCATTGTGCGTATTCCATATTTCCTGTTTTTCCTTAAAAGGCACATACCCCTTAGCAGCCTGTACATCATCATAATAGTCAAATTTCTGATACGACACTTCTGCACCTTTGTCGTCGAGTTGCTTCACACCCGTAAGCACATCTTTGTTGAACGCACCCTCGCTATAGGTAAAGGCATAACTGCGGAGCGTACTTCCTTGGAAGTGCACCGTTAGCTTCTCTAACAAACGATTCGATGAGGTTAGGAAGCCATATCTTGCATTGTTGTTTTTGAGTCGTTTCTGCTTACTGCCTTCTAAGACAACCACTGTGTGGGGTGCTTGTCCGCTATTACCAGCACGTACTTCCTTAAGATAAATGGCTTTTGCCACAAGTCCACCACGAACAGGTTCGTCGGCTGTCTCATAGACGTATTCGATATAATCACCGTGTGTTTCTTCCACACGTTTGAGCTTCCATTCGGTAATCACCTCACGGCTTTGACCGCTTGCATCGGTGATGGTACCTTTGAGAACGGCACCTTCTCCACCATAAATATATTTGATTCCTTGTTTGTCGGTTACTTCCCAAGTATAGTCGGCAGGAGAGTTACCCTTGCGGATGATACGGCTGAAGTCTCCTCCCTGACGAGTGTAGAACTGCCTGTCCGCTTTTCGGTTCATCTTCTCACCACGGTGAGCCACACCCATCTTGCCGTCGTCACCCATCGTAGAAAGCATAGAGCCCGACATCAAATAAGTCTCGGTTTCTTTACTTGTATCGTATCTTGGGACACCCCAGCGAGTATCCAACGTAATAGAAGGAACAGAGAGATTCCAACCCTCTCCAAGCCATCCACTACCGCCCTCACTGCTGTACTGAATGCCTAAGGACGGTGCCATGCCATTGCGGGCAGGGGGCATCTCGAAGCCATACTGTAGATTGGCAGAACCTCGGTTGTTAGCCGTAGGAGGAGTGATGAGATTGATTTTTGTCGTTGGGTCTGCCGCCTTGATGTCATTCATCATCGTCGGGGTAAATCCATCGGTCTGTGGTGATTCCGGTGCCTTGATTACACCATTGATCATATCGGTGAAGTGCGTCGTTTTCGATACCACGCAGGCTGTAGCCTTATCCACCTTCACACGTTCCAAAGCCACCCAGTGCCTGGTGTCTTGGTCGAAGTAATAGGTATTGATGTCGTCTTCTGTAAAACCGCTCGGGATTCGCGTGCGGTCGTATTTTATCTTCACCGTTGCACCCTTGCCCTCGAAGTGGTTGCCGTGGGGCAGAAAGCGGTAGCCGTCTCCCTTGGCGGTGACGTTGGTCATGCCGTAGTCAAGGGCAGGAATGTCCGTCTCGCGGAGTGCCGTGATGGAGTATCTGCCATCCCTTGCGATGTCCGCAGCCTTCACGGAAAGGACGTTGCCGCCGATGGCGATGCTGTCCGCCCTGTGTGCGAGGAACTGCTTCTCCGCCTTTCCACCGACGGACACGAGGGCACGGGCATAGTCCGCCCTGCCTCCTTGTATGGGTGTTATTTTCCTACTGATGTTCCTGCCATCAATGACTGCCGTGAGCTTGAGCTGTCTGCCCGTCGATGGCACGATGCCCTCGAATTCTCCGTCATGGACGGTGATGGTTGTGCCGTTCACTGAGATACGGCTTGCCTTCCCTCGTACGAAGCCGTAGAGGTAGGTCTGACCGTCATAGGCTATGGGGGCGGAGGAAAGGATTATTTCTTCCTGCTTATTGGTATTAGTCTTTGTCTTAGCATCCGCTACGGTTTCGATATGTACGTTCCTGACCGAATAGGCGTAGGAAGCATCCGTCGGAATGGTGAAGAGGACGGTGTTCCTGCCGTCCTTCAGCCACTCGGGACTTATTTCCTCCCTGACGGTCTTCCATTCCTTGGAAAGTGCCGTGAGGTAGCCGCCGACAGCCATGCGGTCGTTGATGCTCCTGCTGATGCCCTGACCAGAGCTTACGCCCTTGAGGTCATAGACCAGCCATGCGCGCATATTTGGAGAGACTTTCTCGACTGTTATCTCGAAGATGTTGTCCTCGGGGTTGTCCGAAACCCGTCCGTCGGGCTGTCCTATGATGCCCGAGGCATGATCTGCCGTGTAGATGGTCTCCATAACGGAAGAAGTTGCTGCTGCTGTCGTCTTTGACTTATCCTCCTTCCTTGCCGTCCGTGATATTCCCTGCGTAGCTTTTTCTGCATTATGGACGTTCTTCGTGGACGTCTCGGTCTGTGCTGCCACGGATTGTGATATACTCGTGCCGTTGTTTTCACGTACACTGTCCTGTCCCTTGTATATATGCGTCGCAGCGATGGCTGCGGTGATGGCTGTCAGTAATGCCGCCGATATGAGGTAATGCTTTGTCTTCATAGCCGTTGGAGTTTAGTAGTTTGCCATTATCTTCCTTGTGAATTCCTCTTCTAAGGTGAGTGCTTTGACGACGTACACGCCCGTCTGCGGTACGGTGAAGTCGGCACGCTTGATGGTGCCTCCCGTCATGTCCGTCCGGCTCAGCAGTCTTCCTGATGTGTCATAGACGAGCAGTTCGGCATCGGTCTCCTTGGCGAGTCTCAGCTCGGCACTGAACGCCATACCAGTCCCGTCCTTCCTTGTCACAGTGAGGGCAGAATGGGCTTGCCTCTCGATGGAGGAGGCGTTTTCTGCCGACCTTGCCTGTGCCTTGGGCACGCTCGGGCTGCACTCGTTGCCGATAATTACCGCCATGCTGTCCTCGACCGCCTTCTTCGTCTCGTAGGCCACGCCCCTCGAAACGCTCGTCAGGGCGAAGTCTCCGCCGTCGATGCTCAGCCCGTCGATGGTCGAGAGTCCCTTGTTGAAGCCCATGCCGAAGAGCCAGCCGAGACCAGCTTTCTTGGCCGCACGGTGGACGACGATGCCGTTTACCGTATAGCTTACCGTGTCGGGGGTGAAGATGATGCCGAGTGCGTCACCTCCATTCAGGGTGACGGCAGCACCCACGGGCTTGCCCTCGACCACGACTTGTGCCGTGGCATTCTTCACGTCGAAGCCGTGGAGGATGTTCTTTCCCAGTCCGAGCGTGGTGCAGAGTCCCGCCCTGTAGTCGGAGGTGAGCGAGGGAATAGTCCATGTGACCTCTCCCTGCTTTCGGCGACCGACCGCATGGGCATACTCGACGCCTCCCATGCTCTCCGCCGTGATGTCGATGCCCGCGTTCTGCTTAATGAGCAGACTGTAGTTTCCCGGGAGCAGGTTCTTCACCGTGTATGTCTTCGTGGTGAAGTTTCCCCGTGAAGCTACGGCACCTTTCTCCATATTCTCCACGGAGTCCGCCAGCAGGCTGTATGAAAAACTCGGCAGGCCGACCACCATGCTGATGTCAAGGCTGCCGTCCTTTCGCGGCTTTCCGCCCGTGCAGCTCGCATCGTGCGGTGTTAGCCGTGCCAGTATGCCGTCGAAGCAGGCGAAGGTGAACGTGTCAGATCCACTGCCGTCGGTGTCCATGAAGATGTTGTCGAAGACGAGTTTTTCACGGCTCGCGTCCTTGCGCGAGCATCTGATGATGGTGTTTTCCCATATGTCGCTCTTGTCGCCCGCACCTCTGTCTATGAGCATGAAGACGTTGCGGTAGTCCGCACCTGCGAACTTGTTATCCTTGGCGAGGACTCCGTATCCGAGCTCGACCATGTTGCCGCTGTCTCCAAAGCCATTCCTGCGCAGCTTGGGGATATTTAATGCTGTCTCGCCGCCTGCCGTCTCGAAAATCATGCAGGCTGCCTTTGCCGTGTTTTCAACGGGTATGGTTATCTGCAGGTCCTTGCTGCCCCTGCCGTCGATGAGTAAGGTTACGCTGTTTCCTTTCCTGCGTACGATGAAACTCTTTCCGCCCGTATTGCCTGTTAAGACACGATTCTGTATTGTTCCGTCCTCTACGATTCGGATCTCACCCCGTGCGCTGACGTTGAAGCCGTAGGCGCACTTCGTGCCCGATGCCTCGGTGAATCCTACATTGTAGGCGGGATGGAGCCTCGGGTTGGTGTATTCCATCGTGCCGTTTCCCGTGTCGAGCGGGGAGCTGACGATGTATGCGCCCTCCTTGGGCTCATTCTGCGACACTGCATCCATAAAACCGTCGGAGGTGACGGTGATGCCGTTCTGCGTCCAGATGTCCTTCCTGTACTCGGTGGAGTCGATGTTCGTCCTGACGAGCCACCTGCGGTTCATGACGTGCCACGGTGTTTTTCCTTCCGTCTCGGCGGTGGTCGTGGAGCCGTTGTCGTCGCCCCATATCATATAGCCACCGTCGGGTATGGGCGAGCTGTCCTCACGCCCCATGACGAGAAGGCGTTGGCTCGTCGGCAGGCCGTATGGGTCTGCGTCTCTGAAGCTGTCGTATGTCTTTTCAGTAGAGTATCTTGGTGCTTCCTCGTAGCTCGTCGTGGAGAGAGGCTGGAAGAGGTCGCCCGCGTCGTCACGCCCGATGCCCGTCACCCTGTGGTGGTAGACGGAGCTTTCGTCCCTGTCCCATGAGAGGTCGCCCGTACCCGTGTAGTACGAGCCGTTGAGCGTGATGCCGTATCTGATGGCGAGATAGGTCTCCACCTGCCTGCGCTCCAGCGGCGTGAGCGTCCTGCCGTATGCGATGAGCTCGGGCGTGTAGCCATTGAACGCACCGCCCCCGAACAGGGACTTGTCAAAGGCTGTCGAGAAATTGACGTCTCCGTCCCTGTATGTTCCCGTGGTGATGGTCGCACGTCTGCCTTCTCCCCACACGGAATGCACGGGGGCGTATGCCCTGATGTATGAGACGATGCGGGGACTCGTGGACTTGAATTCCTCTGCGGTCTGCCTCTCGCTCCCCGAATAAAGAAGGTCCTCGCCGGCCGTGCTTCCGTAGTTGAGCGGTTCTATGCCCTGCTGCCCGACCGCCTTGTCCCTGCTCACGAGGCTTCCCGCACCCTTGCGTCCGCTGACGGCATATAGCACCTCGTCCTTGTTATAGGCGGTGGTCGTCGGGGCAAACACCCCGATGACGGTCATCTGCGCGAGGTTGGAGTATTTCAGTAGACTCTCCTTCGGCTGATTCCCCTCGGAGAAGTTCAGGGCGGGGTTGAAGTTGAAAGTCCGTATCCATGTGTGCCGCTGCGTGAACTCACCACCGTAGGCTGCGCCCTTGGCATCGTAGAAGTTGGTTCTAACGGAGTCGCCCGAAAAGTCGCGCCAATGATAGTACCCCTGCAGGTCCGTCGTCAGGGGGACAGTCTTCAGCCATGCCTCCGCACCGCTGACCTGACCGGGTGACTGCGCACGGGACTGCACGGGAATGAATAAGGCTGTAACTATTAGAAATGCTGTTTCGTGTAAATGTCGTCCCATAAGTTAATACTGTCTATGTTCTTTTTCAGTCTGATAAGATACCCGCAATAAAAACGGTAAAGAGAGAAAATCCGTAAAATAAAAGTGGGATGGATTGTATCGTGTGTGCGAAAATTGATTAATGCAAAGCCTTTTCGTAGAGTCCTGCATATCTCCCTTGACTGCCGAAAGTGGCGTTCTTTATGTCAAGGGGGCTGAAATTGGTAAAATCAACGTTGTCTTCATAAGCATGAACGTTTAAGTTGTTTTTTCCTAAGCGCAAATATAGGTTATTCTTCTTTAATTTGCAAGGAATTGCA
>NZ_SDIK01000087.1 GCF_008016795.1 Prevotella brunnea | reverse complement strand
GAAAGGCTCAACAAGAAGTACAGGAGAACCATCCAAATGAGAACATCCATGCCATCAGAGAAGTCTGTCATCTTCCTCCTGGCAGCCGTGGCGATGGAGGAAACAAAGACGACATATGAAAGGAGAATATATCAATTCAAAAACTGGAAATAAAAGAATAAAATAACAGTGGAAGTACAGAGAAAGGAAAGATGAATTACACACTTTTAAGGACAGTACCAGCTTTTCCGGTCGCAAACTTTCTATGCTTGGCTACAATAAAAACAGACAATGTATGCAATCAATTTTCAGAACAGCATTCTACCTTCGCAGCAACTATGTGAACAAGGAAGGAAAAACGCCAGTAATGCTACACATCTATCTCAACAATGAGCGGATGTCTCTAGGCTCCACTGGCATCACCATCGTGCAGTCCCAATGGGATCGCAAAAAAGAGCGAGTAAAAGGGCGTCACACCGAAGCTCTGAATACGAACTTGCAACTGGATAACATCCAAAGTGGTTTACAAGCCATCTTTCGCAAGTTAGAAATGACAGATGAGCTTTCGTTAGAGCGTATCAAGTCAGAACATCTTGGCAAAAAACAAGATATAGATACCATTATGCAACTCTTTGACAAACACAATGAAGATGTTGCAGCTCGAGTTGGCATCTCAGTCACTGCGCCCACTCTTCAAAAGTATAAGGTCTGCAAAAGACGCTTTTCTGAGTTTCTAAAAGATAAACTCAGACGCCGAGACCTCAAGCTCACGGAGCTAACCTATATGATTATACATGATTTTGACCTATACCTACGCACAGTGGTGGGGCAAAATCCTAATACAGCCACTAAAACGATGAAGACCTTCAAGACTGTCGTCATTTTGGGGCAAAAGTTAGGCGTACTACATCACGACCCTTTTGTCAACTTCCGATTTCACTTAGAGTCAGTGAATAGAGGGTTCTTGACTGATGAAGAGGTCTTACAGATTGTCAACAGGGAGTTGAATATCCCGAGATTGGAGCTGGTACGAGACATCTTCATCTTTTCCTGCTTTACAGGTTTAGCCTACATTGATGTAGCTAATCTTACACCCGACAATATCGTGATGCTTGGTGGCAAAGAGTGGGTTATGACTAAGCGACAAAAGACAAGCGTGGAGACCAATGTGCTGCTCCTCGACATCCCTAAGCGCATTATCAGTAAATATAGCCACCAAATTTATCGTGATGGCAAGCTCTTCCCTATCCTTAGCAATCAGAAGACCAATTCATACCTCAAAGAGATTGCAGATATATGTGGTATCAAGAAGAACTTGACTTTCCACCTAGCTCGACATACCTTTGCGACAATGTCACTGAGCAAGGGAGTTTCGATAGAGAGTGTCTCTAAAATGCTAGGTTATACCAATATCCGAACAACGCAAATCTATGCCCGTATTACCAATAAGAAGATTGAACATGACATGGAGCAGTTTGCTGACAAGCTAGGCAAGTTCAATACGGCTATGGGTATCGGGGAGAATAGCTGGCAATAAATGCAACCATTAAAACCAAATAAGAAGATGAAGACAACGAATAAGAAAGAACTATCCTACTTCCGCTTAAACCCAAATCGGTCATTAGGATTTCTCTGTGTCGTACGGCAAAGAGAAATCCTAATGACCGATTTGGGTTTAAAGGCTCATTCGCCTTGTAGATAAAGGGATATAAGAGGTTTTAGGTCTCTTTTTGTCACTTATACCTGATTTTAAATTATTTATAAATAATAACAGGATGCCCTGTTTATTACAGTGATAGCATCATTTTCAACAAAACATCTCTACTTCTTAATTGTGTAGCTGTATATATTTGTTGAGTGTCGGTTATTTGCTGTCGGATGTATTTATTCTTGCCCAGAAGATTATTGCAGACAAGTCCTATTTCGTAACGTTTACGACGATAATATACGGATATGTCGGCAAAGTATGTGAACGAGACTGAATGGTCGTTGCTATGGTACAACTCATTGTTCCACTCTATTTGGAAATTACCAGGCATAAGAAAGCACTTCAACTGATGACTGAAAGAACGCAAGGGTTCAATATTGAATGCTGCATTACCCTTTGATAGTTGCCTTATATAACGATAAACACTCTTCTCCTCTATGGAGAACCACTCAATAGGTTGCAACGAAAAGGAAAGAGAGATATTAGCAGATTGCGTTTGGAAAGGTACAAAACTATTTCCAATAAGCATCTTATAGTTGCTCCAATTGTAGGAACAGCCAAGGATAGTTGTCAAATGTGCAATGTTCCAACTTTCACTCATTCGTCCATCTATACCATGTGTGGTACTATTTGCTGTAAAATCTGTTGCAAACGTCTGATAAGAGTTGTTTATAACACGTTGCGAATACATACGTTGGTTTCGCATATTGGTAAAGCTATAGCCTATATTGACAAAGAAGCCTTTCAACACGTCTTTATATTCTACAGAGGTTCTAAAAAAATGCGACAGCGTATAGTCGAGTTTCCCGTAACCTTGTCGCATCGTTATATAGTCTGTAAACAAAGGAATGTCTATCGTTGAGGAAAACTCATTAGGTCGCCACGCATAGTTATAGATACCCATAAGCGTTAACGATGGTGTAGGCATGGCAGATATATATAAATGTGGTTCTATGGTAAGCGTGCTTTTATGCTGACTTTCGTAATATCGCTCTGTCCAGTAAAGCGGTGTACTGGCTGTGAGATGAATATTGTTCGACTTGTAACTGAATGTAGGACGAACGAAACTCCTCCATTCCCTATATCTTCGTTTCGCACTTATGC
The DNA here is from genome assembly GCF_008016795.1 of Prevotella brunnea. Classification (GTDB taxonomy): domain Bacteria; phylum Bacteroidota; class Bacteroidia; order Bacteroidales; family Bacteroidaceae; genus Prevotella; species Prevotella brunnea. The sequence continues at coordinate 12,679 of NZ_SDIK01000087.1, read as the reverse complement.
TATCATATTCGATGTTCATTCGTTGTAATTTTGCATCTGTTCCAAAATCGTAGTTCAGATGAATTTTGCCCACTTTATGTCCCCAATAAGTATTAAATCCGCCCAACGTGCTATGTTTTTCCAATCGTTCGGTAGTTTCATTTGATAGCAACAGCAAATCTGGTGCATAATTTAATGAGAGATAGGCATTCGTTGAAATAGAATGTTTACCGTTAAGGTTTCGGATGAAGGAAAGTTTGTCGGTGAGATAGCGTTGACGTGGCTTTACATATTGGCGAGTAACTCTACCATTCAATAGCGATGTACCATCGCTTTGGTCAAAGTCTATATATCCTCGCAAATCATTGGTAAGGTATTGCTTATCCGTATTTTGCTTGTACAGCACCTCTGCATTGAGTGCGTTGTGATGGCTTTGTGCCGACACGTCTTCCATGATTGCCTTGCCACCTGCCATTGTATAGATGGTTGAAGTTGTTCGCCTTTGTATAGTCTTGTCTGCCATTGCATCCAATTGTAGTCGCAAGTCGTTGTTGCCTTTTGTCTTGAAAAGCCAATTTGTAGCAAGCAGGTGTGTTTGGTTAAATCGGCTTCTATCAGTTTCTATATCGGGTGCTGGCAATGAAATATTGGCGAGAATTCCGCCGTCTGTGGGAGCAGAGTCGTCTAAATAGGCAGCCATTGGCGACACTTCCTGTCCAATACTCTTACCTGTGTTGTTGTTTTTATACATGCTGATACTTTGCACTTTTCGCGAGAAGAACATAGAAAAAAGCCTATTGTTATAGAGGAAGTCAGACTTCCTGTCCATTGCCATACCAACAGCAAGGTCTATGGTATGTGTCCATACGTTCTTTGCGCCATCTCCCAAAACGATATTCAGTGCAGCTTGCTCACTGAAACTTGTGTTTTTCAATGCTTTGATTGGTTGATGACGCTCGAAGACTTGTATTTTCTTTACTTTGTCCACATCAATATTTTCTGATGCTTGTGTATATTTTCCACCAAGTAAATCCATTCCCTCAATATAGAACTTATTGATTTTCTTGCCTTGATATTCTATGGATCCATCTTCGTTAATGGCTATTCCTGGCATTTTTTTTAATACATCGGCTATGGTTCTGTCTTGCTTAGTTTTAAAAGAATTGACAAGGTAGTTAAGCGTATCGCCTTCTTGGCGTACCTTCTGCGACTTCACTACCACCTCTTTCAGTTCGTTTGTTTTCTCTTGCAATACAATATGTTGCCCATTCTTGAAATCAGATATGAACAAAGATATTGTTTCGTAGCCCATCTTTCTTACCTCTATTATGCGAAACTCTTTTCCTTTGGCATCAATGGAAAAGCTACCATTAGGGCTTGAAAAAGTATAAGCTATGGTTTGTTTCTCGTTTTTCAAAAACACGGCAGCACGCTCAATAGATGTGTTTTGTGTAGATACAATCTGCCCTGTAAGTATTTGACCTTTTGCCGTGATGGCAAACAAGAGAATTATCCATATGAGAAATGCTTGCTTCATTTCTTGCTCAAATCTTCTATCAACAAAGGAGTCAACTTTCTTTTCTTTGTGTTACCGCTGCCACGCACACCTTTGAGTCTGATGATAGCTTCCTGTGGGTCGGTAGCAGTAAGAACTTCGAGTTTCTGTAAGTCGGATGCATTTGTTTTTATAAAGTTTTTCTTAGCAATAGCAATCTTTTCTCCATATCCTTTTTGTATGCCTGTGCATTCAAAAGTATATTCGGCATTGTCAGAAACTGCTTTCAGTATCAGTCCTGGTAATCCACATAGTTTCCAAGGTCCTTCACTTATGGTAAGGTCGGGCGTATACCATACTGTCCATACTCTGCCACGAAAAGCCGTTCTTGCCTTGTTGCAACTATATTCGGCAATGATGCTGTCGCCATCTAAAAGTTCCCATTCTAACGTTGGCATAGCCTCCTCATACTTAAAGGCTGTATTCCCCACAAGTTCTGTGGTATAAGTAAGTTTGTTTGCTATGGGATAGTTCTTCAATACTACATAGTGTTGTCCTAATTTAGAACTTGCTCTCATCTTGGAACTTGCTGATAGAACCTGAGAAAGATTTCCGCCCGTGGTTTGTACCACACTGTCTAATGTCTGCTGTTGTGTTATGTTAGTGGCAGAATAGAAACTGCTGCTGTGCTTTCCAACCAATAATATCATATCATCGAACAGCTGCGGACGTTCTACACACGACTTAAATGCTGCTTTATAACTAATTTTTAGCGTAGCCGTGTCTGTTTGCCCCCAAATAGAGCTTAGTTTAAAGACGGCAGCTAAAAATATGAGTATTATTTTGTATCTTCGAATAAGGCACAAAAGAAGTCGCATGGCTCTTTTGAAGTTAAATGCAGCCGCAGCGAGCATCACGTTGATGGCATCACCCAAGAGACCCTTGTAGAAGTTCCTCCCCAATCGATGATCTGCCTTGCAGTGCCCGATGACAGGCTCTATTCCTGCTCTCTTGCGGAAGAACATTTGTTTTTTCTTTTTCGTGTGTGGCGAGTCGCTTGCCTTGGGAACACCGGGTATCATGATGTTCGTCTCTCCAATGCGATGGCGGAACTCCACGAGTTCCGTCGGTACGCAAGGTTTGGCGATGGTGAAGGATTCCATTCCGCAAAAATACTGGTAGTAGGCGTTCTCCGAGAACTGTTCCACGACGCTCTCGTCCGAGACGTTGCGAATATGCTTCAGCACTATAAGACCGACCATCAGGCGGATAGGCTTGGCCATGCGTCCGTTGTCCTTACAGTACAAGGGGGCAAAGGAACGCTCAAAGGTTTCCCAATTTATCAGATTGGCAAGTTTGTACATTGGATGGGTGGGATTGAGCATGGATGCCAAGTCCCAAAACATTGATACCTGATGGGTGTTGGATGGAGATTTATACATTGTTGATTTGCAAGATTTTACTATGCAAAGATACAAAAACTTGTAGATATATACAAATAATATAAAGGTTATTTTATTGATAATCAATAGATTATTTACTTTTCAAGGGACGACTGTATAAGCTAAAGGGAAAATGTATGAAATATCTCCCTCGTTTAACCTTACCGACAAAGCCCTGACCCATATTGAAATTCCATACCTTGTTCAAAGCGATTCGTAAAGTGTGTGATTTCTCGTCGGGGAAGACCTACATTCTCTGCCATATTCTCCCAATATTTCATGTTTCTTGTTACATCCATTATAATGCCTCTTGCGGTTGTATCATCCAGCATATAAAGCTCATGGGCATTGTAAAGAGTGTTGAGTGAACTATCGTTTGTGTTGTTATCGATAAGCAATGCTTGAAATATACTGTTCGTAGGATTCATGTCGTATGCAGGAGACAATTCCCACCCCTCCTTTCCAAGTAGGAACGAATGATTTCTAAAGTGATCGTCGGTATTACCAATGCAGATATTGAAGGCAACTCGCTTGTATAGTTCTTCTAAATTATCTTCTATATGGTTGCCACCTCCTGAAATGATAAAATCCACAATATCCAAATAGCCTTTTCCAGTTCTTTGTCCTTCGCCATCAGTAAAGCCAAGGACGGTGAGAGAAGAAGCCATGTGGATTCTCTTGTTGTCTTCGGATCTATCAAATCTTTTAGAGAGGAGTATATCCTGATCAGCTCCTGTCCTAATTACCTGTGTTTCGGCGACGTTGATACCACATTCCTTAGCCATCAGATGGGCGAAATGTTCCCAGCGTGATACGTTGATGTCGTCATTGATGGAAGGGAATTTGGCAAGATAAAGATGACCGCCACTCTGCACACAAGCCTTTGGGCGTGCTCCACCCATTGAGGAACCAGGTTGGAAAAGCCTCTGTACCCACTTCTTTTCTGGTTCCAAATGCTTATACTCACTTTTCTCAATCTCTTTAGCAGCTTGTAAAAGTTCGTCAATGTGTATGGCAGGCGGAACGCTGTAACCAGGCGTAGAGCTGATAAATGCTCCGCTATCTGGATCCTGAAAGCGAAAACCACCCATACGCAGCTCATCTTCCACGCCTTTGAGATAGTCCCAATCAGATAAGGTATGGCTTGCTTTCCCTTCTGTCTCAAGTGAAGTACGCAAGTCTATTAGTCGCCTCCCCCATCTGTCAGGGAGAGCATCAGAAAAACAACCGAAGATGTGGTTATCTCGGCTATATTGTACCCCGGGATATGGGCGGAGGTCTTGCCCAAAGTAAATTTTAGGAAAGGTTTTGAGCCAGTTTTTATCAAACTCAAAAGAAAATACGTCAGAGCCTCTTAGGTATTCATGCCCAAGAGTGCCTACCTTCTCTTCCTTATCCATCCAATCGAAATTGGCTATCACATCTAATTTTTCCATGTGTTATCTTTTTGAAGCTCGTTTCTTATTCTTAATACCTAAGTCCTGTACCATGTGCCCCAACTTATCGTCTTTAGCCAAATGGAGTATATCCTCTTCAAGCTGCAGGGCATTGAGTACTCTCATTACCACACCAAGAGATACTGTAGGCTCACCCTTTTCTAAACGTGAGAGAGTAAGCCTTGTACATTGCGCACGTTGTGCAACCTGATCCATTGTCAGATCTCTTCGTAATCGGGCAAGGCGGAATTGCTCTCCTACTACATTCAACTTCTCTTGTAGTGCTCTGGTCATCCAGTTGGCTTTGGTGAATTTTGTCATAATGTATCTTCTATGGTGCAAAGATACAATAAAATGTTTAGTTTATAATACTTTATTTGTTTTTCTTATAATATTTCTTCATGCCCTCGTTTTCTCCACTTGTCTATGCCATCTGAAAGTTGCTCCTTGATATATTTGTTCAATTCATTGAATAGTGGCTGAAAGTCTTTGTCATCTATGGTAAAGTTCCATTCAAAATCCTTTGATATAATGTATTTGCTATAAATCTCAATTCCTAGTAGCAAATATTCTGCAACCTTTTTTACCGAGTCAAAATATTTTGCGTAAAAGAAGAATTGACTATCTTCCCATGTCTTAAAGTAATAGTTACCTAGTCATCATGAACTTATGTTCTGCTCTTACAGCCTATTGTTTCTTTGACAATAAGCCGGAAGCACTGCCGGTACACGTAGAGAAATCAAGGCAATTGGAACTTTTCTAAAGATTTTCTTATCCCGAACTCGCGTAATTATTTCATACGGCACGATGCTTCCTCCCGAATAAGCACAATGACACTTTCATGGTATCAATACTTCCTCGGAATCATCTATACGTTGATATTCTACTCTCGCAAATCTCAATGCGGTCATTAGAATAACGGCTCTTAATGAATTGCTCTAACTGTATTTTGTTTATTTCCTTATTTAACATTTCAGGTCCAAGGATAATCTTTTTTAGGACAAGAGGAAAATCTGTATTTCCATCTTGACCATCTATCCCCAAATCTCTTTCAACATATGGTGAAAGTATGTTATAAGGTTGTGCTATAACCCAATTTGTTTGTTTATCTGAGACCATCAACAGGCGATGTTCTGCCTCATTCTTAAAATCCTCTGATTTATAGAAAGGCTTATGCTTATCAAGTATGGGAAAACGAAAATTTATTTTATCGTCTTTTAATTTAGAGAGTATCTCATTCATACGTTTTACACTGTCATTTGTCTCTTTATTTATATATAAAACTTCTTTAATCCCAGTCTCTGAATTTTCTTTTGACTCAAAAACCATACAAGCTCCATGTGCATTGTCGCCATAGAAACGCCACATATCAAGTTCGTCTATACGCTCTGAGAAGGATGTGATAAAATTTCGATTAGCCAAAAACAGATTATCTCCTTCTTCTGCAATACTCTCTTGAAAGTTTTTAATTGTATCTGAAAGGAAAAACATTTCAGTTTTATCATTCATACCTACAATTGAATTCATGCGTATCCTTCCACTTTGAAGCGTAGCCAATAAAGTTGAGAAAGAAGTGTATTTTGCAAATTGTTTGCATTTTGATTCTTGTGGAATAAATTCATTAAACATTTTTTGTTCTTTTTCCTTTGAAAGGCAGTAGCACTTTCTTACAGGATCATATATTATTTCCTCCAATTGTATTTGCTCTTCAAAAACAGACAAGAAAGCGTTTCGTATGGCTGTTTTATGTTTTTCCATATTATCAGGTTGTTCAAATATGATGTCTTTAACATCTTGAAACATTATATTCTGTTTGCTTTTTTCATTGTCAAAACGGCAAAAAATTGAAAAAGGTTTTTCGCCCTGATTGATATTGATGAAATACGGAGGCTGGTCGTATTGCGAAGAAACTTTATACAAAGTAAAACTATTACTCATATTACCAGATAGTTGTATCCAAATTCTCCCGTCAAAATTTATCTCGCATCGTAATTTGTGTGATGTATTTTGCACCTCAATACTTATATAAGGATTGTTTTCAGCTTCTTTTATAAATATCTGTTTTATTTTATAAAAGGCTTTAAGTTGAGCACAATGATTTTGCCTATAAGATTCTGCATAACGTTCAATCCTCGTGCTGTAAATGTATTTAGAAGAATGACGTTTTACAAAGGAGTCAAATAAAAAATCCAATAGCCTTTGTTGCAAGTCTGCAATATCTATAGTAGCACTATCATCCAAATACGCCCATTCACCATTTTGAAACATATTGCTTTCCAAAATCTTTATTTTGCCAACAATATCTGCAAGCCCTATGTCGCGCAATTCTTTTACACTAAAAGGCGAAGTGTGTTGCAAAAGATAATCTTGCAGAATATTTATATAGTCATGTTTGAGACCATGAATGCTTTCTATTTGAAGAGAAAAATCCGTCTCAGAAAAATACACACCATAAAAAGGATTCTCCAATAAAAGTAATAAATTGTCTTTTGCCATAAATAACCTATTTCCTTGTTACACTATCTAACGAATAACGAATATTACTTCGCAAAAGTATTCTATATTGAATATCAACAACTTACAATTATATGATACAAATAAGTTTCCTCAATTGGAGTAGTACTGATTAGAAAACATCTTAGGGGTTATCTCTATTTAAATTTAACTTTAGTCTTAAGTTCGCTTTCTTCGCAAATTGCCTTCGGAGCATATTCCTTTAAAAGGCTATCTACTATTATCTTATGGCATTCATCAGCAGATGGAGATAATCTAACTTCTAAACTATTGAATATATCATCTTTCAAATGCATATCATAAGATGTTAAGTCATCAAACCTATTGTTTATGTATCCACTTGAAAGGGTTTCCATTGTAGAGTCTTTTAAATATTCATATATATCAATAGGATGTTTATAAATAATAAATCTTGATTCTTCTTCAAATGTCCACCGTTCATGTTTATATTGCCCAATATTTGAATGATTGATGCTTTGAATGTGTTTTTGAGCGATGGAAGCAGACGCTTCAATATAAGGCTTAATATCCTCTACATATTGCATCGGAAAATAGAAGCTCTTTGTGGTTGTGGGAGGAATCATCACGCACCCATCGTTCAAACAATCACTAAAGGGGATCTTAAATTTCCCCACTGAACCATTACCATGAATTGGTATATTTAAAGAATTGTTCTCTTGGCAATGTTCTACCGTCCACTCATAATCCTTGAACATATCTTTCTCTAAAGCTATTCTAATCCCCATACTATTTTTCCCGTATATTCTCCATAGTGGAATTGCCTCTTTTGGATTTTCAGTCCAACACGATACATAAGCAAGTTTGCCAACATCTATGCCACATGAAGTAATATGTCCTTCCTCCAAGTCATTAAGAGTATCTAATCGGCTAAATCGTATAGTCTTATTCTTTAGAATTAAGGCTAATGTTTCTATTGTTGTATAATGGTAGATTTTCATATTTGGTTTTAAATTTTGATAGATGATTTTATCATCTCTATTTCATTATTGTCTGTAATATGATATAGTTTAAGCACAAAGTTGTCAATCTTTTCGTCAAGTTCCTCAACACGTTTTTGATTGTTTGCTTTCTTCTCAACTGCTATCTCGTCTACCATTTCTTCTAAGTCAGTCTTAGCTTTTTCAGAAATCTCTGGCAGCGGAAAATTCTTTAAGTCTGCAATAAGGATTTTAGGAAAAGCTCCTTTTGTAGCTTTGGGAGAGTGGTTGAAATGGTAGAATGTGGCTAAGCTCGAATTCAGAATAGCCCACAAAACCTTGAGCGACAAAGTTTTTTCCTCTTTATAAATGATGTTTATCAGTTGGGGATCATTTATATATTTCTTATTGACAATACAGGCTATGATTTGGGGATTTGTTATTTCACGAACCAACAACCGTTCAGAACTAAAAAATAATTCATCAACATAACAAGCAACGTGCTTACCATATTTCACATAGTTTCCGCTTGCATAGAAATTAAATTTTGTAATATCTCTGCCATATATTTCTTGAATATACGAATCATCAATTTTTTTATTTGAGTGCCAAAGTCTATTTTCAATAATAGCATTACCCTTTTCTATTCCATAAACTTTAATTAAATCTGATCTCCTATAAGGGATATATCCTTGTGATAAATTGAAAGCCTCTCCAATTGTTAGTTGGTTCGATGAAATCCTGTGTACCAGTTCTATAATCTCTTCTGAGCGAGAAAAAGCCAATCCCCAATTTTGATTTAAATCTAAAAGTTTGTCCTTGGCTATGATTTCAAGTTCTTCATTAATAAGTTCTGAGAATTTGTCTGCGTTGCTTGTATTTCTAAACCCAATCACATCACTGCCAGTGTCAGACAATTGCATATTGAAAACAGTATTGCGTACGGTTACGGACTCAAAGATGTTGAACTGTGAGCAATCTAAGATCTCTATTATTTTCCAATGATTGAGTACAGTGCTCCTAAACACACTCGCATTCATATTAAAGAGCCAAGTATTCGGGACGATGTATCCAAGAGTACCATGGGGTTTTAGAATTTGTCGTGCTAATTCAATAAAATAATAGTATATTTCGTAGTCAGGTAGATGTCCCCACAGTCCCACTATTTTTGTGCGAAGGTCATTCTTGAATGAAACGCCGTAAGGAGGATTACCAATAATGCAGTCGAAGCCTTCAAATCTACCAGTTACATCTAAGACTTCAGGAAATTCATAACGCCATTCAAAAGCATCTCTGAAGAGCGGATTTTCTTTTAAGTCATCTACTTTCTCTTTGAGCATTTTTACATTCTTTCTCTTTGCCTCAACTTTGCTCAAGAAACTTGTTTCCGTGCTTTCAAACGCATCATTTTCTAAAGTTAGTAATTCTAAGTTGGCTTTTGCCCATTCTTTATAAACAGGACTTTTGCTGCTGAGTCCAGAAGTTATTTGCGATTTTATAATTTGAATATCATGTTCAATTTCCTTTTTGTTGGCTTTATCTGATGTCGCTTTGTATGCCTTTACATCATCTTTGTATTTCTTGACAGTCAGAGTCGTGTTAGCTAAAACTTGATTAATATTATCAGCTAACGTATGTTTCATTAATAGAGAATTACCGCATTTGATATTGATATCAATATTAGGCAATGTCTCCAAATGTTTATAATCGCTTGAAGCAGTGTAATAAGAATTCTTTAATAGTTCTATCCACAGACGAAGTCTACAGATATTCACGGAGTTTGGATTGATGTCTACGCCATAGAGACAGTTCTCGATTATCTTTTTCTTCTCATTGAATAAAGTTTCTTGAATTCTCTGGCTCTCAACTTGCTTTGGATGATACTCAAAAAGATTCTCGTTTTCAGCATCACTCACTAACAACTCGTCATTTTCAATGGTAAAAGTGTAATCCTGTTTCTTTATTCTTTTACCATTAGCATCTACCAATATTCCCAACTCGAATTTTATTAAGATAATTTCATTGAGGGCGGAAACGAGGAAATGTCCTGATCCTACAGCAGGATCACAAACCTTGATGCTGTCAATTATCCCATTTGCTTTTACAATATCTAAATCTTTGTTATATATATCCTTGATAGAACTGCAATTCCATTCAAAAATATCGTTAAACTTCTGAACGATGGAATTTCTTATAGACTGCTGACACATATACATCGTGATGTAGCCAGGTGTAAATACAGCTCCGTCTTTATGACCATTGATTTTCTCAAAGATGAGTCCCAACACTGATGCGCTGATTAAAGTCTTATTGTCCTCAGTTATTTCATCGGCTTTATCATTTCCAAAATTGTAGGAGTCTAGGAACAGAAACAAATACTCGATAGTTGAAAGTGCAGAAACATTTCTATATTTCTCCTGTTTTTTAAGAATGCTATTCGATAAAATTGGAAGTTTCTCTTTTTGTGAAAGACCACTTATTTTGATGGTTTTTTGTTCCAATGCACTTATCTCAAATAATGAGCTATTGAGGTATGGCACATTGGGATAATCATTATTGACATCCGTAGTTCGCTTCTCGTAATCAACAGCTAAAACTTGAAAGAATAATCGATGTAGCTCGTCAAAGTCTGTTATTTTGTCTATGGTTAGAAATCGATAATTCTTATCTCCATTGTTATAATTTATGAGTTGAGACTCTAATAATTTTAAGAATAGAATACGATTTATCCATGTGATACAAAGCTGTAATGCAACATTAAACTCCTGTTCCTCCGTGTCTAAACCAAAAGCTTTCAATTCTTTTTCGTTATAGACACTGAGACTATCGTCTGTTTTTAACTTGTTAATAACATTTTCTAATAATGAAGCAGCATAACGATTGTTTCTTTTGCGTTTAATAAAACGCTTACTTGATACTGTTACTTCTTCAATGCCAATGATATGTAGGAGTTCTGTATAGAACGATTTATTTAAGGTGTTGCTATCATTTGTATGAGGCAGTTTCAGGATATGAATATTGCTGAATACTTTGTACAATGGAATTATTTCTTTTAATTTTTTTTCATCATCAAAGGATTTGGCAAATGAATCTAAATTAAAATATGTATAATTAATCTTCTCTAAAATAGTTGCTACATATGGGTAAGCTATTTCATTATAAAAATGAGAGGTCGATTTATCTGTCTTTACCCCATCTCTGAACTTTTTGAATTCTTTTAGAAAAGATTTGTTCTTATAAAATAATTGTTCAAACAATTGACCATCGAAGATAAAGAACTCCCACATATTTGTTGCGATGAGATTTCTTATATCATCATTTTTCTTTTCAACTCTTTCGATAAGAAAATATAAAATAAGTTCATGTAGAGCTTTTCTGTTTAAATCAGTTGTTGATATCATCTCAGATTGATTTGCAGTTCGCTTTGCTTCGATAATAACTCCGATATTGGAGGATTCTCTGTTCCCTAGATGAATTGCCCAATCAATATTATTGTCTTCAGGCTTGTTAATTTCATAATCTTTATAGAATGTGGATTTAAGAAAATCACGTAAGTGAGTTTCTTGGTTCCCTTCTATCTGTTTATCTAATATTTTGTGATAGAATTCAGATAATGCTGTTTTAAACTTCAATATATCTTCCTTAACTACAGGTTGTTGATAATAAATTTTATTTATCGATTGTTTTATCGTTAGTTGTGCCATAACTTATTATTTCTTATTCTTGCTCATAATAATATGAATAGTCAATACCTTTCATGAACATTTCTCTGTCATCAATCTTGGTGGTGAGTGCAGGCAGTACCAAGGCTTTGATGTACGTGCTATCAGAAATACTCTCACGCATGGCAGACAAATATTCGTTTTTATCTATCTGACTCCAATCCACACACCGTTTGAGAGAACGTTTTAGCATGAGGTCGATCCAAATGCGAGTGCTACGACCATTACCCTCCATAAAAGGATGAGCAACGTTGCATAAATTCGGCTGCACTCTACCATTAGTGAACTCGTTCACATGGTACTCGTTTGCACGAATTTTCATCTCTACATACTTATCCATTATCTCGTCGAAGGTTGTTTCGGGCATTCGCTCTATTGTGTGCAGGGTTTCAGGGAAGTGCATACAATTAGCAAAGGTAAAACCATCTTTTGAAATATTTTTGGTACGGATTTGTCCTGCAAAGTCGTACAGTCCTCCAAAGAGATAAGCGTGTATCTGTTGCAGACACTTGATACTGCCAGGTTCTGCCGTTTGCAAGATGCCACTTTCAAAGAGTTGGTAGGCTTTCTTCTTACTCTGTCCATCGATGGTATTGTCGCTGTAAGTAAACCAATCAAGAAATCCCATTGCCTTGACATTGGGTATTGCCTTTGCCAACAAGATTACTCCCTCACTATCTAACGTATCTGTCAATCGTTGCTTTCCGTCAGGAGCTTGCAGCTTCAACTGGTTAGTGGCACTAACCAGTTCGTTATTCTCCTTCTTCAACTTAGTTTTGAGATATTTCCAATAGTTCCTCGTCTTTTGGTAATTATCTTGCTCGTTAATCGCAGCAATGATGTCCAGCACAGAGAACCACCACTTATTGTGTGTGTCGTCCCACACCGCCCTAACTTCACGGTCGTTGAAAAAGCGGATAGATGTTTTATGCTCTGCCATAATAAAGTTACTCATCTGGGGTGTTAATCAATTCTTTTGGATTGACTTGTAAGATCTCTGCTATTTGAAATAGCAATTCGAGGCTTGGCTGTCGACGGTTGCAAACATAGGAGTTGACAATAGTGAAACTCTTGCCGAGTTTCTCTGCAAGCCATGTTTGCTTAATCCCCTTCTCGATAAGCACCTCTTTTATTCGGTACTGTCCTATAAAAG
>NZ_SDIK01000008.1 GCF_008016795.1 Prevotella brunnea | reverse complement strand
AAAAGCTAAGCTTTTAAATCCTAATCAATATCACGCTGATTATCAATAAGTTACAAAACGTGTTCCGAATACGCTTTTTGTAATATAATTTCGTGGCGATGGGAGGTCGAATGTTCTGCATCAGAAAGCTGTCAGCCATCATCTGAATGTGAATTGGAGTTGTGAGGAGATTGATGTCTTTGGCATTAGAGCAAGACACGTCAAGTGTCATGATTTGATGCAACCTTGCGTGAGATTTCACAAAATTATTTGCTTTTCAAAGAAGGGCTAATTGATGACTCTACGAGTCATTTTTTTAGGGAAAGACCGGTTTGGTCAGTACAAAAAAGTAGGAGGTAAACTCCTATGAATGGTGTTTACCTCCTACGCGATAATTCAATGGATGAATAAGATTATTTCCCTTCTTCCATCTTCTTCTTCAAATCTGCGAGAACGTCAAGATCCCCGAGTGAAGTTCCTGCGGCAATGTTGTTTACCTGTGGTTGCTGTTCTGTCTTACGGTTGCCACCACGTGAACGGCGAGGTTCTTCCTTAACATCTTCGAATGTGCGAGAATGTGAGAGGATTATTCGTTTGGTCTCTTTAACAAACTCGATAACCATGAATGGAAGTTCTTCTCCGAGTTGTGCTTGAGAGCCATCCTCTTTTACAAGGTGTTTTGGAGTTGCGAAGCCTTCGCCTCCTTCATTGAGGGTGATAACTGCGCCCTTATCCATTGATTCCGTGATTTTACCGGTATGAACTGAACCCGGAGTGTAAATGGTTTCATATTGATCCCATGGATTGGGTTCCAATTGCTTGTGTCCTAAGCTCAAACGACGATTTTCCTTGTCAATTTCCAAAACAATGACATCGATATCTGCACCTTGTGTGGTGAATTCTGATGGATGTTTTACTTTCTTGGTCCAAGAAAGGTCGCTGATATGGATTAGTCCATCTACGCCTTCTTCAAGCTCAACAAAGATACCGAAATTGGTGAAGTTGCGAACCTTTGCCTGATGTTTAGAGCCTACAGGATATTTCATTTCTATTGTTTCCCATGGGTCTTCTCTCAGTTGTTTGATGCCGAGCGACATCTTACGCTCTTCGCGGTCGAGGGTCAGGATGACAGCTTCTACTTCGTCGCCTACTTTCATGAAGTCCTGTGCTGAACGCAGGTGCTGGCTCCAACTCATTTCTGAAACGTGGATAAGACCTTCTACGCCCGGTTGGATTTCTACAAACGCACCATAGTCTGCCATGACAACTACCTTGCCCTTTACGTGGTCGCCTACTTTCAGGTTCTCGTCAAGTGCGTCCCAAGGATGGGCGGTGAGTTGTTTCAAACCAAGAGCAATTCGTTTCTTCTCTTCATCGAAGTCGAGAATAACGACATTTATCTTTTGGTCGAGTTCCACAACTTCGTGCGGATCGTTTATGCGACCCCATGATAAGTCGGTGATATGAATGAGTCCGTCAACACCGCCGAGATCGACAAATACTCCGTATGACGTGATGTTCTTAACGACACCTTCAAGAATTTGACCTTTTTCCAGATGGGAGATAATCTCCTTGCGCTGTGCTTCGAGTTCTGCTTCGATGAGAGCTTTGTGCGATACGACTACGTTGCGGAATTCTTGGTTGATTTTAACAACTTTGAATTCCATGGTTTTACCAACGAATACATCGTAGTCGCGTATAGGATGAACGTCAATTTGGCTACCTGGAAGGAATGCTTCGATACCGAACACATCAACAATCATGCCGCCCTTGGTGCGACTCTTGATGTAGCCTTGAATAATTTCGTCGTTCTCAAGTGCTTTGTTGATGTTCTCCCAACTCTTCTGAAGACGAGCTTTTTTATGTGAAAGTACGAGTTGTCCGCTTTTGTCTTCTTGGTTTTCTACATAAACTTCAACCTTGTCTCCGATTGCGAGTTCAGGGTTGTAGCGAAATTCCGAAGCAGGAATAATACCATCGCTTTTGTAGCCAATGTTTATTACCACTTCTTTTTTGTCGATAGAGATGACGGTACCCTCTACAACTTGATGTTCTTGAATCTTGTTGAGAGTTTCGTCATAAGCTTTTGTTAGCTCATCTTTGCTTACTTCGACTTTAGAACCGTGTTCAAACTCGTCCCAATTAAAGTCTGATAAGGGATTGACGTTTTCAAAATTTGCCATAAATGTTAAAAAAATAATTTAATTAATAAAGTTAGACTTTATGTTTATAATTCTCCGGAAGGGCACTACGCCCTAACAGGGCGCAAAGTTACTAATAATATTCTGAATATTAGTGCTTTCGCTTGTTTTTTTCGTTTTTCTTTTTTGTAAAATGGAAAAGTTCCCCCAAAGTCCGAAAGTCTTTCTTTATATTAATACCTATTCCTTGCGTGGTGAGGGAATTACGCGTAAAGTATCGGTCGTTGGTGTGATTGTAGAAATTAATGGAGAGATTGCCATTGGGGACAAGGAGATATTTTATGTCGAAATCTCCGATGAATGAAGATGTGTTGGTTGCCACATTATCTCTGTAACCGAATTCGCCGTTTATAATCAGACGGTTGTCTAACATTTTTCCGGAGAGCAAGCCTTCGTATTCTGCATTGGTAAATCCTTCATTTCCTGTAGCGATATTTGCGCCGAAATTCCAATTGTTGTTTTTAATCACGTTGGACAATACGGTATTAATTTGTTGCGATAATGTTCCCGACAGAATACTTTGCATTGCCAAAGTGGTTTGTCCCGGTTGCGATAAACTTTCATTTGATGCATTATTGACAGATGGGGGATAAAATCTCCCTACAGCAAGCAAGTAGATGATTTGTTGGTTGAGGTCTTGTTCAGAGCTTAGAACCGAACGTACCATCTGTTCTGCGTCGGAAGAGAGGGATGGAAGGTCTATTCCAAATGTTACTGATGGCTTTTCGGGAGTCCCTCCAATGTTCAAAAGACAAATTACTTTTGTGTTGTTGGCTGTAAATGAGTTTCCCATCCTCAAATCGCTAAGTGGTACGGAGTTGAGCGTGTATTGTCCTTTTAGATTGAGTGTGGCATCGTATGGGTTACCACCAAATGCTATTGTGGAACCGGGGTGGAACTCAAATTTCTTCTTTATGATATCTTGTACTGTAAGGCTGTATTGTCCATAATCTATGATGTAATTTCCAAAGAGTTGAAATCCTCCTTTATTATAATATGTGGCTTTAATATCTCCTGATCCGTTTAGGCTGATCATGTCTCCGTTTTTTTCATCCATCAGAACTCTAAGTGTAAAATCTGGAGTCGCATGAATGGAGAAATTGATATTTAGATTGCTTTCAAAATCCGAATCTTTCCTTGCATTCGCCTTTTCGTTGTGCAAGTTGAATGCACCGGAGTCCTCGGACGGTGTGTATGTTTTTGGAGTTAGGTCTCTCCAGTATATGAATGAATTTTCATCAACAGAGTTTTCACTCGCGTTGTATGTTATGTAGGAGTCTTCTTCAGGTCGTAATGTGATGTTCATTGTTACGCCTTCAGACTTGTTGCTGATGGCGCAGTTTCCCGTACCTTTGACTACACCCCAAAAAGTATCGTCGCCGGTCTTTTTTGGAAAATTATAAATCAACAGATTCCGAGCCTCGCAATCTAAGTCGTATGTGAGGTTGGTAAGGGATTGATGGTGAATACCTCCGGTTAGGATGCCAATGTTATTATTCGTGTCGAATATTGTGTCGTTGTCGAAGATTATCTCGTTAGGAATCATCCTTATTCTACCATTCTTCAGCATATACTTTGAACCTATGGGCTTTATAAAGACATCGCCTGAGGCATACATGTCTCCTTCGAGATTTATCTTAGATAATGGTCCCACAACCTTGCACCAGCCATTTGCTTTAAGGTTTATATGGCTCATGAAAGAACTGCAATATTTATTTAAGAAATGAAGATATGTGTTAGAGGCATAGATAGGAAGATGTATAAAACTATTTTTAGTGTCAATGTAGCCCTTTATAACGGTCTTGGAGTCTGCCCCGGCATCGGCATGAGCATCAATGTTGATTCTTCCTGCATTGTGATTGTAATAGGAATTAGCATAAAGGGTTCCCATTTCTCCATTTTCGAATTGGAAATGTTTTATTTCTAATCGTGCCGTTGTTTCCGGTGTGTTAAAGAAAGATTTTACGACAACTTCTCCCGAAGCCAGACCGTCAAACTCAACGCTATGGAAGTTTAATATATCCATAATGTAGGGAACATCAATGTCTTTTAATTTTACGATGAGAGAATCGTCTATAGCTCCCGATGTCTTGCCATTTACGGTAATGTGTTGATTCTTGTTTGATAATTCAAAGTGCTTAATATTTAGATTGTTATGAGCGTAAATGAGATCTGAAGGTTGAACCCTTAGTTGTATGGTGTCTAATTGGATATTCGATGGATTGAAATGCAGATATGTTACCGGTCTGCCATTAGTAAGATTGAAAGTGGCATTGCAGTTTATATTGCCCGATATTGGTGTTCTTCCTTCAATATCAAAAGCTGTTACGGCATGAATATTTCCATTTTTAACCTTGCTGTTGTTCTGAATAAATATTCTGCGCCCATTGTTATCAACTCTTTCACCGGAAAGATTTGCTAAAAGTTCATCCTGCGGAGAAGAGAGAGTAACTTTTAACTTCTGAATATGTTGTTTGGAAATGATTAAAGATGGTGATTTTATATCTATTTCTATGTTTTGTGATGATTCATTGACGTTGCCATCCACTTTAATGTATGTATCTGTTTTTATATTGTTATTTGTCAGCCGATTAAGCAATTCGCTATCATTAATAACTGCGCTGAACATATAGTTGCTCTTGGTTTTATCGTATGTCGGCTTGTTCGGAAATATGTTTGGCAAATACTTGGAGATTGTATTTGTGATGCTGCTTGCTATATGATTGTACGCATATTGCCCGGAGAGTTGAAGTGTTCCAAGGTCGGATTTTACATTGAGCGATTTGTTGTTGAGGCTATTGAAAATGTCTAATTTTATTTCTTTTATTTGCGTATGTTTCCCATCTCCGGTCATCGCAAAGTTGTTTATGCTTAGCTGTCCTTTCAAATCGTTGATGGAGGAACCGTTGCCGGTTATATGCAAGTTAAAAGACAACTCTTTGTTGCCTATGATATTAGAGATTTTCAGTTTGCTCAAGTTTACACGATGAGCTGCAACTGTGGCATCAACAGCAAGTGCTCCTCTCTTTTTTATAAAAGTTATGAAGTTTTTGACATCCCCTTTTAGTTCTATTCCTCCATTTAGGTCGTTTAATGAGACCATTCCTTGGAAGTTGTCATTACTATATTCGCCATTGATATAAATGTTTCGATATGGGTATCCTTTATAACTGAGGAGAGGAAAGACACCTTTGGCATAAATCTTATTTAGATCTGTCGTGCCGGAGACCGATATGTCGGTTATTATATCTTTGATACCGGCTTTTGGGAATAAACGTCCTATATTAAAAAACTTTGTCTTAATCCTACCATTAAATTCTTTTTCATTAAGTGTTATATTGAGGTCTAAATTCCCTTCAGAAGTAAAAAGGATTCCATCGACCATATACTTTTCGTAGGTTCGTTTTGTGCTTCCTGTATAACCAATATAGTTTAATCGTTTTATTTCTTTTGGTATCGGCAGGTGAAAGATTTTGGAAAGTTTATTCAATGGTTCATTTGTTATTGCTATTTTTTTAGCATATATATTCCAACCTTTCATCTTCTTCAGATCCTTGATGACTCCTTTGATATCTACATATAAGTCTTTATTGCCCGAATGTAGTTTAAAGGAATTCAATCTTATCTGATTCCTGTTATATGATAGTTGGCTTTCTAATGATATGGCGTGCTTGAATGCCTGTAACTGAGGAAAGAAGCATGCGAAATCCGAAGGCGTAAATTGGGTTTCGTTGATAATGGATTCCACCCTTAGAGAATTCATATCTATCTGTTTATTAGCGATTTTATATAAAATATTTGCTTTGGGGATGGATATTTTACTGTTAGGCATTTCAAGGATAAAATCTTGCAACTGAGTTCGTTTGGTACTTGCCGAGCCTGTGAATGCCAAATGTTTGACCTTCAATCCAGACTTCTCTTTGAATGATAAATGTCTTACATTGACATCAATTCTATTGTGGTTGAACGCATTGATATTTATGTGTCCGGAAATATCACTTACTTCTAAGTGCCTGGTATTGAAACGATTTCTAACCAAGGGTGCATCCCATTTATGGTAAGAAATAGAGCTGTTCCGGATGATTAAGCTTTGAATCTGCAAATCGAACGATGGATGGGACGTGTTGTTTTGGGAAGTTAGCGAATCAAGAATAAACTTAAAATTGGGTTCTGTATTCTTATTTTGCCTATAAAGATTGGCTTGTAGTTTGAATATTTGCGCGGAAGATATAAGTATCTTCTTGCTACGTAGCAAATTGAGGATATCCACCTTGACAGCAATACGCGATATATCGACCAATCTCTTTTTCTTTTGGTCAGCGATGCTGATGTCATCGATTACCAAATGGTTTAGGGCTCCAAGACTGATCTTTCCCACTCTCACCTCCGTCCCAAGTTTTTTTGATAAGAGCTTGCTAACTTCATGACCTGCAAAGTTTTGTATGGCAGGGAGATGTAACAATATAACGATGGTAAAATAAACTCCTATGACCAGCCATATTGTCCAACGTATTATCGATTTCAATCTTTTCAAGGCGGTTGCAAAGCTACGAAAAAACATTTTTATTGTAGAATATATTATATAAAAAGTTTTTCGCAGTCCTAAAAATTTACTATATTTGCAGTGTTATTTAGTAAAAGACTTCTAAAAGACCCATTAATTAAAATTATGGTAAATGTTATTAAGTTGCGTAAGGGTTTGGATATAAACCTAAAAGGGCGTGCACAAGAGCTAACTTTACCTTCAATATCTTCGGATGAATATTCTTTGGTTCCCGATGATTTTATCGGATTAACACCGAAAGTAGCAGTTCGGGAAGGAGATCGTGTGAAGGTTGGAGAGGCTTTGTTTGTAGATAAAGGATGCGTCGAAGTAGGTTTTGCGTCCCCTGTTAGCGGAACAATAAAGAAGATTGTAAGGGGAAATCGTCGAAAAATTTTGCGTGTCAGCATAATCCCGGACAGTAAACAGGAGTATGTGGATTTCGGAACAAAAGACGTTTCGGTGCTTTCTGCGGAAGACGTGAAAAGTAGTCTTTTGCGTGCAGGATTGTTTGGTTACATCAATCAGCTTCCCTATGCTGTGGCGACACGTCCGGATACCCCCCCTAAGGCTATCTTTGTTTCCACATTAAGAGATATGCCCTTGCAAGGAAACTTTGAATATGAGTTGAAAGGTCAGGAACGCGATTTTCAAACCGGGCTTTCGGCTTTGTCGAAAATAGCGAAAGTATATCTGTCAATAGGAATCAATCAAAAAGCAAATGCGCTTTGTTCCGCCAAAGATGTGCAAATTACGGCTTTTGATGGGCCATGCCCCGCGGGCAATGTTGGAATTCAAGTGAATCATTTGGCTCCGGTAAATAAAGGCGAAGTGGTTTGGACGGTAGAACCAACATCCGTTATTTTTTTTGGCAGACTTTTTAATACCGGAAAGGTGGATTTGACGAGAACTGTGGCAATCGCCGGGAGCAAAGTAAAAGAACCTGCTTACATCAAGGCTATTGTCGGCACCCCGATTAAGGCTATTGTGAATGGCAAACTGACAGACACTAACCATATACGCGTCATTAATGGAAATCCACTGACGGGCATACCGGCAGACGATAGTTCAGTATTAGGCGCGCATACCTCTGAGATAACCGCTATTCCTGAAGGAGATGATGTTAATGAGCTGATAGGTTGGATACGGCCTCGTTTCAAAGCACTTTCCGTATCTCGTTCCTATTTCAGTTGGCTCATGGGCAAGACACGAACCTATGATTTAGACGCTCGAATCAAAGGAGGTAAAAGACATATCATCATGAGCGGAGAATATGACAGTATGTTGCCAATGGATATTTATGGAGAATTTCTCATTAAATCCATTATATCCGGTAATATTGACAAGCAAGAACAATTGGGCATTTATGAGGTCAGCCCCGAAGATTTTGCTTTGGCTGAGTTTGTTGATAGCTCTAAATTGCCTCTGCAGGAAATAGTACGAAAAGGCTTGGATATCTTGCGTAAGGAAAATGCTTGATACCCTATGTTTTAATAAAGAATTAAAGACAATATGAGTTTAAGAAATTATCTTGATAGGCTTCGCCCGAATTTTGAGGATGGCGGAAAGTTACATGCGTTCAAGAGTGTTTTTGAAGGCTTTGAAACATTCCTATATGTCCCGAATGAGACTTCAAAGAGCGGAGTCTCCATACATGATGCCATTGATTCCAAACGAATCATGAGCTTAGTGGTTATCGCCTTGATTCCGGCAGTGCTCTTCGGGATGTATAATATCGGATATCAGAACGCCTTGGCGGCAGGGAAATTGGGCGAGACAGCATTTATTAACATGTTCCTGTACGGCTTCTTGGCATTGCTTCCCAATATACTTGTTTCCTACATTGTGGGCTTGGGAATCGAGTTCGCGTGGGCGCAGTGGAAGGGGGAGGAAATACAAGAAGGCTACTTGGTAAGCGGCATATTAATTCCTCTGATAATCCCGATAAGCACACCTCTCTGGATGTTGGCTTTGGCGGTGGCGTTCTCCGTTATTTTGGTGAAAGAAATATTTGGTGGAACCGGAATGAACATATTTAATGTGGCGTTAGTAGCGCGCGCATTCCTCTTTTTTGGATACCCGAGCAGAATGACAGGTGATACCATTTGGCTTTCTACACAATCCATCTTCAATTTAGGTTACACTCTCCCCGATGGATATACCATGGCGACACCATTGGGACAAATTGCTCAAGGCATCCCTGTGAATGCGTCAATGAACGATATGATAATCGGGCTTATCCCCGGCTCCGTAGGAGAAACCTCAGTCATTGCCATCGCGTTGGGCGCGTTATTGCTGATATGGACAAACATAGCAAGTTGGAAAACCATGTTGAGCGTTTTTGTCGGAGGTGCATTTATGTCATATATATTCCAAACGACAGGTGCATCCCCGATAACCTGGTACGAGCATCTCGTTCTCGGTGGCTTCTGTTTTGGCGCAGTGTTTATGGCAACCGACCCCGTAACATCCGCGAGGACGGAAACAGGTAAATGGATTTACGGATTTATCATTGGAGTATTGGCAGTCATCATACGTGTGCTTAATCTTGGTTATCCTGAAGGCATGATGTTGGCCATATTGTTCGGAAACATGTTCGCCCCATTGATTGATTATTGTGTTGTTCAATCTAATATTAATAAACGTGCAAAGCGTGCAAAACTATAAGGAGTGAAGAAATGAAAACAAATAGCAATTCTTACACAATAATCTATTCCGTTGTCATGGTTGTGATAGTTGCGTTCTTGTTGGCATTCGTTTTTCAGGCTTTGAAGCCGATACAGGATATCAATGTGCAGCTTGATCACCAAAAACAAATTCTCTATGCACTAAATCAAGATCGTAATATGTCTAACGAGACAACCCTCGAATTATGGAATAAACTAATAATGGCAGATGATATCATTGATAAAGAAGGAAATATAATAGAGAGAGGAAAACAAGGCGGAGTTGATGCGGCTTTTCGTCTCAACAGCAAGGATGCCAAAGAGGGAAAGTTGGCTGTGTTCCGTTGCAAAGTAGATGGCAAGGAAAAATATGTCATACCTGTTTATGGTAATGGACTTTGGGGACCTATTAACGGCTTTATCGCAATCAATGAAGATAAAACCACTATTTTTGGAGTTTATTTTAATCATGAAAGCGAAACAGCAGGGCTTGGTGCGGAAATTAAAGACAATAAAGATTGGCAGGATCAGTTCAAAGGTAAGAAACTTCTTGATGGCTCCAAACAGAATGTTATCTTTTCCGTAGAAAAAAAGATAATAAACCGAGACTCTCAGGTAGATGCCTTGACCGGAGCGACCCTGACAAGTAATGGCGTAACCAATATGTTTCGTTCAGATAAAGGGGGATTGCAGGCTTATATAAAGTTTCTCAATCGCCAATAGTTTTGAATATATAATAATAATGTAATATGGACTTATTCTCAAAACAAAATAAGCAGGTATTTCTCAACCCACTCAATCTTGACAACCCCATCATGGTGCAAGTGTTGGGTATCTGCTCTGCGCTGGCAGTAACGGCGCAGTTAAAACCATCTATTGTCATGGGATTGGCAGTTACTGTCATTACGGCTTTTTCCAATGTCATCATTTCCATTTTGCGAAATACCATTCCCAACCGCATCCGCATCATCGTTCAGTTAGTAGTAGTAGCGGCGTTGGTAACAATAGTCAGCCAAATATTGAAAGCTTATTCGTATGACGTTAGTGTCCAACTGTCTGTTTATGTAGGTTTGATTATCACCAACTGCATTCTGATGGGACGCTTAGAAGCTTTCGCCATGATTAACAAGCCGTGGCCAAGCCTTCTTGATGGTCTTGGAAACGGTTTGGGTTATGCCTTGATACTTGTCATCGTGGGAGGTGTCAGAGAATTTTTCGGAAGAGGCTCTTTATTGGGCTTTAAGATTATACCCGACAGCTTCTATGATGCCGGATACATGGACAATGGATTAATGTCCATGCCCGCAATGGCCTTAATCCTTCTCGGTTGTGTTATTTGGGTTCATCGCGCGTATTTTGAAAAAGAAGATAAGAATTAGATATGGAACATTTAATAAGTTTATTCTTCAGGTCTGTTTTTGTGGACAACATGATATTCGCATTCTTTTTGGGAATGTGTTCTTATTTGGCCGTGTCCAAAAACGTGAAGACCTCATTTGGACTTGGGGTCGCCGTAACCTTTGTGTTGGTTGTAACGGTCCCCATCAACTATCTCTTACAAACCAAGGTGTTGGGACCCGACTGCTTGGTTGAGGGCGTAGATTTGTCTTACCTCAGCTTCATTCTCTTTATTGCCGTGATTGCCGGAATAGTGCAGATTGTTGAGATGGTGGTCGAGAAATATTCGCCTTCTCTTTATGGTGCTTTGGGCATTTTCTTACCTTTGATAGCTGTCAATTGCGCCATTATGGGCGCATCGCTCTTTATGCAGCAGCGAATCGGATTAGACCCTGCAAATACCCAATACATCGGTTCTGTTACAGATGCATTAATCTATGGACTGAGTTCCGGCATAGGTTGGCTCTTGGCCATTGTCCTTTTAGGGGCCATTCGTGAGAAATTGGAATATTCCGATGTGCCAAAACCTTTGCAGGGCTTAGGTATTACGTTTATAACTGTGGGGCTGATGGCATTGGCAATGATGTGTTTTTCAGGATTAAAAATCTAAATAGACATGGGATTGGAATTTATATTATATAGTATTAGTATTTTCTTGACAACCATCTTGCTATTGGTTATTATCTTGTTGGTTGCGAAAAAATATCTCAGTCCGAGTGGTAAAGTGAATGTATCAATAAATGGAGATACCACGTTGAATGTTGATCAAGGTGAATCCATACTCTCCACTTTAACAGAAAATGGCGTGTTCCTTCCTTCAGCATGTGGAGGCAAGGGCAGTTGCGGACAGTGTAAGTGTGTTGTTCTTGAAGGAGGAGGAGAAATTCTTGACTCCGAGCGCCCTCATTTCTCTCGTAAAGAGATTAAGCAAGGATGGCGTTTGGGATGCCAGACCAAAGTGAAAGGCAATCTCTCTATCAAAATAGACGAATCGATTTTGGGCGTCAAAGAATGGGAATGTGAAGTAATATCCAACAAGAATGTATCAAGTTTTATCAAAGAGTTCAAAGTAGCTCTGCCTCCCGGAGAACACATGGATTTTGTCCCCGGCTCCTATGCACAGATAAAAATCCCCAAGTACGACTGTATTGATTACGATAAAGATTTTGACAAGGAAGACATAGGTGAGGACTATATCGGACCATGGAAATCTTTCAACATCCTTTCGCTCAAAGCTCACAATCCGGAAGACACCGTGAGGGCTTACTCCATGGCAAATTATCCTGCTGAAGGCGATATAATCACGCTGACTGTGCGTATTGCTTCAACGCCATTTCTCCCACGCCCGCAAATTGGTTTCCAAGATGTGCCCACAGGTATCGGCTCTTCTTACATCTTCAGCCTCAAACCGGGAGATAAGGTGATTATGAGTGGTCCTTATGGTGATTTCCATCCTAATTTCACTTCGGGAAAGGAGATGATATGGATTGGTGGAGGAGCAGGTATGGCACCATTGAGAAGTCAAATCATGCATATGCTGAAGACTTTGCATACGCGCGATCGCGAAATGCACTTCTTCTACGGAGCGCGTGCCTTGGGCGAGGCATTTTTCCTTGAAGACTTTTGGGAATTGGAAAAGGAATACCCTAATTTTCATTTCCACTTATCTTTAGACCGGCAAGACCCTAAAGCTGACGCTGCAGGCGTGAATTATTATACGGGCTTTGCTGTCAACTGCATTCGAGATACTTATCTCAAAGATCACGAAGCACCGGAAGATTGTGAATATTATCTCTGCGGACCTCCCATGTTAATCAAAACCGTAACAGATTACTTGGATAGCTTGGGGGTAGATAAAGAAGCTATCATGTTTGATGATTTCGGATAACTAACGTAAGTCGCAAAGGGAATATTTTATTATTGCCAAAGCACGTCAAATACACTTTCGGTATAAAATTGATTGAGGTCGGGTTTCCTTTTGGAAAGTCCGACCTCTTTTTCTCTCACATGGAGTTTCTTCAAAAACTCGGCTCTCGTTTTCCGATAAACAAATTCTAAAGTTTTGTCTATATTCTTCGATTTTAACCCCAAATCGGTTATTAGAACCTATTTTTTAATGACCGTAATTGGAAATATTCAATTATATGGATTTGTTATTCAGCCACTTATCAACTAAAAGCCATACGCTGTGAACTCATGTGTCAATACCTGCCTGTCCGGGTACGACAAAAGACAAGCATATTCTTTATTTGGAAGGTCGTTGAAAACGAGCCTCCCTATATGGGAGAAATTCAATAATGTCCTAATTATTCTTCATACATCCATCCAATGCTTACCTTTCACTTTCCAAAAGCTTATCTTTTACACTGCAAAAGGTCATGAATTGGGATGTAAAAGCTTAGCTTTTAAATCGCAATTAGTATCATGCAGATTATCAATAGATTGCGAATTGTTTCTTCGGTGTGGTTTTTGTAATATAATTTTTCAGTGTTTTGATAAAAGGACTAATATGTGTTAATTAAAATATAGCACTTTTGCAACATTCTATAAATCAATTATATTTGCTACGCGAGTTCGGGATAAGAAAAATTCTTAAAAAGTTGGTAATAGGCTGACCTTGTACATTCACGGCATCGATCAATACATAATTTCATCATGAACTTATGTTCTGCTCTTACAGCCTATTGTTTCTTTGACAATAAGCCGGAAGCCCTGCCGGTACACATAGAGAAATCAAGGCAATTGGAACTTTTCTAAAGATTTTCTTATCCCGAACTCGCGTAAAAAGGGCTGATACTTCGTGAGAACTGTCGGTCCTAAATTTGTATCTTACCCAAAAGTTTAGCGGACAGTAATATTTGAAAAACAAGCCCGAAGTACCAATTAAAAGGACTTCGGGCGGAATATTTATGCTCTTTTGAGTTTTAGCGGACAGCAATAAACTACATCTGCCTTCCTTTTTTCACCGCTTTATTACGATTAAAAAGGAAGTTATATGATGTTTGTTATTCTTTGGATAATCTTTTGAAGTATGCTTTCATTGCTTACAAGTACAGAAGCAGTGCCTGTCATCCCGCTGACGAGTTTATACCTGCAAGCCGTTATCCTTACCTGTACCGTGAACACGCTACCTTCTGCCGTTTGTAGGGGCAAATGCGATGTGGCTGTTATTACACCATTAGCAACTCCATAGGTTTCTGCATCGTAGCCCTCAAATTCTATGTTTGCCGTCATTCCTTTTGCTATCGTATTCACATACTTATAAGGAACGGTTATTGTGCCTTGGTGGGCATTTGTCATCTGTACCTTTGCACTGATGGTCTCGGGATAAGGTATAAAATATGCGCCCACCAGCAGTCCCAATATCACAATGGTGATGATTGTGATGCCATAGCGTACAATTTTTGACGGTATCTCGCCAATGATATGCCTTACTTTCTCGCTGCGAAGTTCTATCTTGTTGTCTGCCATAATCTTCCATTCTGCTGTTAGTTGCCCAATTCCAATTGATTCTTTACGAGGTTATAGTATGTACCCCGCTTTGCCGTGAGTGTTTCGTGGTTACCAATTTCTACCACCTTGCCTTTATCCAATACCACTATCTGGTCAGCATTCTTCACCGTACTTAATCGGTGCGCTACGATAACCACCGTCTTACCTTTGTAGAACTCGTCCAGATGCTCCACTATCATGCGCTCGTTATTGGCATCGAGCGAGTTGGTGGCTTCATCAAGGAAAATATACTCGGGATTCTTGTACACGGCTCTTGCTATCAAGATACGCTGTTTCTGTCCTTGACTCAAGCCTACACCATCACGTCCAATCTTGGTATTATACTTTAACGGTAGCCCCATTACATAATCATTGATGCAAGCTATCTCGGCAGCTTTCTGCAATCGTTCCTTATCAATTTTCCCATCATCCACGGCAATGTTGCGAGCTATCGACTCGGAGAAGATAACACCGTCCTGCATTACCACTCCACACTGCTTGCGCCACCATTTCTTGTTAAGTGTATTTACATCAGTTCCACTGATATTGATTTGCCCGCCCAGAACAGGATAATAGCCCAGCATAAGTTTGATAAGAGTGGTCTTTCCGCTACCCGACGCTCCGACAATGGCAGTTACCTTGCCTTTGGGAATAGTGAGGCTTACATCATCTATGATAGTTTTCAGTGCGTGAGGGTCGTATTTGAAATTTACATTTTCAAGGTCTATGCCTTTGTTTTCTTCTTTCACTGAGGTTTCCAATCCATGCTTTCCGTTCTCATCGTCCATACGGTGGATTTCGTTGATACGTTCAAGGCTTATCTTTACATCTTGTATGGAGTAGAAGAAACTCATCAGCTGTTCCACTGGCGAGTTGAGTTGTCCGATGATGTATTGCACGGCAAGCATCATACCCAGTGTTAGTTGTCCGTGAATGACGGCTGTTGCTGCCACCACGGTGATAACGATGTTCTTTAGTTCATTGATGAAGATGCTGCCTGCCTCCTGCGTCTGTTGGAGTTTCAGCGACTTCATCTGCACTCCAAAGAGATCTGCTTGTACATCTTCCCATTCCCAGCGTCTTCGCTGCTCGCAGTCTTGGAGCTTTATCTCTTGCATGGAGGTGATAAACTCGTAGGTCTTGTTGTTGTTGATGGCTTGCTGCTCAAAGAGTTCGTAGTCAAGTACTTTTCTGCGCCTGAGGAAGAGGGCAAGCCAACCACCATAAAGCAGACTGCCGAGCATAAAGATAGCAAAGACAAGCCAGTTATAGGATAGCAACACAATGCTGAACACCACAAAGGTAAAGAGCGAGAACACGATGCTGAGCGTCTGTTGGGTTAAGAACGTGTTCACTCTACTATGGTCGCCCATGCGCTGCATAAGGTCGCCCATCAACTTGGTGTCGAAGAACGACATGGGCAACTTCAAAAGTTTGATGAAGAAGTCGCTCACCAATGATATGTTGATGCGCAGTGAGATGTGCAGCAACAGCCAACGGCGAATAAAGTCTATGGCTGTACGGCTAACCGTGAGCATCAGTTGCCCTAAGAGTATCAGCCAAATAAAGCCGATGTTCTGGTTTTTGATGCCCACGTCCACAATAGATTGTGTGAGGAAAGGCAGAATAAGTTGTAGCAGGCTGCCCACGAGTAAGCCCAAGACAATCTGCCCGAAGTACTTTCGATATTGCTTGATGTAGCCAAAGAGGAACTTAAACGAGCGTTCCTCTTTGGGCTGTTCCTCCTTCTGCTTTTCATAAAATGCTGGTGTGGGTTCCAAAAACATCGCAATGCCTTTCTCCTCACCGCCAAATTGGGTGCTGATCCAATGCTTCTTGAATTCCTCAAGATTGTATTTTACAAGTCCTTTTGCAGGGTCGGCAATATAAAATTCTTTTTTATGATTAACTTTATATAATACAACAAAATGATTTTGATTCCAATGCAAAATTGAACATAATTTATTGGAAATCAATTCGTCTAATGTTATTTGAACAGAAACAGAATCAAGTCCTATAGATCGTGCCGTTTCCGCAATAGCTTTTAATGAAACACCTTCCTTGGTTGCTTTGCAAATTTTATAAAGTTCGGAAGTGTCGTATTCTTTATCAAATTTTTTACACACCATTGATAAGCAAGATA
This sequence comes from Prevotella brunnea, assembly GCF_008016795.1. Lineage (GTDB taxonomy): Bacteria > Bacteroidota > Bacteroidia > Bacteroidales > Bacteroidaceae > Prevotella > Prevotella brunnea. Next base: position 9,160 of record NZ_SDIK01000008.1, on the reverse strand, counting down.
TACCACATTCCATTGAGTCATGCTGTCTTACATATTGTATCTCATTCATTACATGGTACGTTGTATAATACTTTCATTCTTCCTGCTTGTCCTGACACTCACTTCTTTATTGAAGATTGTGTAAGATATTGTGAGTTCCACGCCTCGCATATCATTTTTACCTCTCGTTCCCCAATCTATATAATTGAAGTGATACAGAATGTTGTTGTAATTAGCCTTTCCCAAAATATCATTTACAGCTAAATTGATATTCAGCCTGTTCTTCAGCAATGATGCTGCAACACCCATATTCCAACTATGAATACTCTTCTGATTATACAACAAATACTCATTTCTGCCTTGATAAGTATAATCTGTAAACAAATAAATACTTGGTGTCAGAGCATAATTGATATTCACCTGCCCATTGAAAGCAACTTTGTCATTTCTGTATTCTTGTTCTTTAAACACATATTCTCCATGTGGGAACACCACTTCACCCTCGCATGAGAGTTCAATATTACCAATGGCTTTAGAATAATTCAATATCACCCTGAAGTCGCTTGCTTTCTTCATATTCATGGAATAAGAAGAGAGGATATTGCTCGTTGCATCTATCTGTTCAAGCACACTCACAAGCGGATTCTTTCTATAAGTATAGCGCAATGAAAGGGTTAAGTCTTTCCATGTAGAACTAAGTGTATAGCGATCCATAGTTTCATTTTCAAGATTTGTATTTCCCTTGCTGTACAGAAGTGAATCCTGATAAACAAGTCCAGAGTTTAGTTGGGCAAAGTTAGGTTGTGTAAGATTTCTTCTATAATTAAACTGGAAGAACCAATTATCATTCGGTCGATACTTTATAGTGATTACAGGGCAGAGTGTAGAAAAGTGTTGTTTGAATTGATTTGCCACCGTGTTTGTTCCCGAAACATTGCTAATGGTTCTATGCACATACTGATAGCGCACCGCAGGCATGACTGTCCATTTGCCAAAACTTTTAGCGAATGACAAATAGGCTTGCGGATTTGATTCTTTTACATTGATATCGTTGATATAACTCTGCACATTCAAATATGGTATTTCTGAATTTGTTTTGGACTTTGAATCCACATAATTATATAGAACTCCCGCCATAGCACTGATGTTCCATGGAAGTTTAAATCCATTGTCAATACTTGTTGTATAGACAGTATAACGGCGATTGCCATGACTCTTGGTAAGCGAAGACAAGCTTGCATCGCTTTCCAAAGTTTGCAGATGATGATTAATATTCGTGGAAGCTATTTCCTGAGAAATGTCAAGATTATAATTATTGCTTGCATAAACATATTGCAACGTTCCGCTATGTATGTTCTCTAAGTTTCTGCCTTGTCTATCTATGTTCCTCCATTGCTTTTGTTGCTGCTGCCAGCTCGTCAAATTTGTGCCAAATGCCTTATTATCCTCATCGCTGAATTGATAGAAATAATAAAGTCCTAATCTGCTTTTGGCATTCAACTGATAATCCGCGGAGAAGTTTACCTTATGCGCTAAGGTTGTTATAGGCGTTTCTCGCTTTTGCTCAATGGAGAATATGTCATCACGATAGATGTTGCGAAAATATGTTTCCTTATTCTTGTTACCATCTTTGCCACCCATATAGGATAGGTTAGCAGAAAAGTTCTTATATTGTCCCATCACATTGAGAATGCCTACATCTGAAAACATTCTTGTTTGTTTCAAGTAGTTGCCAACGCTAAGAAATATAAAATCATTAATATGCTTAATGGTTGTAATGGTAATAACGGGTTGTCCGTTGGAACTGTACTTTACAGAGGGGGCTCTGTCTATCTCTATACTCTTGATATTGTCGGCTTGCAGCGTGGACAGAACCTTTGCGTCGGACAAAAGTCGTCCGTCCAAAACATAAACAGGTTCGCCCAATCCATTCACTTCTATATTGTCATTAACCGAATGCAGACCCGGTGTATGCGACAACATTCTCATTGCCGTACCCATTTTCGATAGCACAGTATTGGCAACCTGAATCTTGGAAACGCTCCCTTTGTTTTTCACACGTGGCATATGTCCTTTCACCACAACATTGTCCAATTCTATGGTTGTAAGAAAAGTACTGTCTTTTATTTCGTCTTGACCGAAACAAAAGGAAAAGTTTACACAAAAGGCTAATAAAGTTAATATCTTTTTCATCGAATTGAATATTTATACATGTAAAAATCTGGAAGGATTTCTGATAGATTCCTTTTATACATTGAACAGTATTTTTTATTTTTCCCCCAATTCTTATTTCTATCAATGGGACAACCTCCTCCACATATAGGAAATACATTGCAATTGATACATTCATCAGAATCAAAAGGGTTGTGACCAAACATTGTTTCTGATAATTTTTCAAGGGATAGGGTTCCTTTTGCCAAGTCTCCAACTTTATTATTGGGAAGTCCTAAATGTTCTAGACACTTATATATATGTCCTTTAGAATCTATTGCTAATGAATTTTTACATCTAAACATGCATGGCATGGCTAAATTTGGAAGTTCAGGATATACTAATGCTTTCTCTTTATTCCTAAGTGCATCTTGGTCTTGCTTTAATAAATCTTCATGCGTAAAGCAATTTCCCGATTTATCAAAATCTGTACGATCACGTACATAATTATGACTGATTGCTATTTGTCCCTTTCTAAGATATTCTGAAAAATTATTATTGAAATAATTTGTAATATCGCTAAGCGAAGTAGGATTAGTATGATCCATCGTAACCTTAATGCTTAGTGGAATATCTGTTAATGATACTAATTTCCTAATATTTTCAATGATTAGATTAAAAGAAGGTGCCCCATTGTTAAATATTCTACGTTTATCATGAGTTTCTGCAATACCATCAAGACTAATTTGAATATATTTTAAATTTAAAATATCCAATTTTTGTATAATAGACTCATTTAACAAACTACCATTTGTAATCATATCAGACGCAAACTTAATTTTTAATTGTCTTAAATGCTTACAAATTGAGTAAATTCTATCAAAACCAAGTAAAGGTTCTCCTCCAAACCATGTAATATGAATTTCTTGCTGTCTATGTAAAGATATAAATTTAATAAGTCTACTTTCAATATCATCGGACATTAAGCCAATGTTTTTTTTACCGTCTTCGAAACAATAAAAACAATTGAAATTACATTTCATCGTTGGGGCTATTGATAATATCAGCGAAGAGTTTTGGAACATGCTGCTATAACACTTGTATTTATAAACATTTAGTTCATTATAATCATCATCTACTAAGATGCCAGCATTCTGCAAAATAGCACATACTTTATCTTCAATAACATTGCCTTTCTTTTTGATATTTTCATATATAGAAAACCATTGCTTTGTTTCCATTTTGACAAATCCTGTTGTCAAAGTATTATAAATAAATGTGCTATTATTGCAAGTATTTATAACATTGAATTTAGATATTTTCATACATAATTTACATAAACAACAAGTGAAAAAGAACCTACTATTATTATCCATCATAAGATGATGGATAATAATAGTAAATATAGACCTAAGTAATGAATATAATACACTTTAGTAAGTGAATTATATTAAAAACTATGGTTTTTGAGAGCTGACTTGTGCATTATTCGAAGTTGATGGTTGACTTACATGTCCATTATCATATCCACAATCGCATTTAGTTCCATACAAAAGACTGTGTCTATAACCTTGATCACATTTGGTTGCACCACCAAGAATATTTTCCTACTCCTCGGGTTCTAGAATGTTAACATCTGAGTTAACACCACTCTTCAACAAAATAATGTTTGAATTTTCCATAAATATTGTTTTTAATTAATACGTTGCAAACGTACAAAATCTACAGAAATATGCAAGAATATATATGTTATTTTATAAAGAAGACTTGTTTTTTAACATTTCAGGTATGACAAATAGCACAGAAGTGAACAAAAACTCTGTTTCTTTTGTTTACTTACCATTTAATATCCTTTATAATTAACGTGAGTTCGATGAATTATAAGTGTCTGTAAATTTGGTGATTAGCGGAATTTGTTGTAACTTTAAGGTGTTGATTTACAAATAATTACAAACAAAAATCGCTATAATCACCGAGGACAAAGTTATTGAAGTATTTTGTATGGCAGATGATTTCTGCAAGTTTTTTGATGCAATGGTGGCAAAATATACGCTAAAACCTACCGGAAAAAGAAACTATCATCGTAATTCCACGATGTCAAAGACAGAAGTCATGCTGATAATGATTCTTTTTCACGACTCTGGTTATCGTTGCTTTAAACATTTCTATCTTGAAAAAGTATGCAAGCATCTTCGCCATCTATTTCCAAAAGTTGTTTCTTATAACCGTATAATAGAATTGGAAAGGGAAATAGCCGTACCCTTAACCTTGTTTATCAAGAAGGTTCTGTTGGGTAAGTGTACGGGCATAAGTTTTGTTGACAGCACACCACTGCGTGTCTGCAAGAACCAAAGAATACATATTCACAAGGTTTTCAAAGGTATAGCCCAAAGAGGAATACGCTCTATGGGATGGTTCTTTGGCTTCAAGTTGCATTTGATTTGCAATGAGAAAGGAGAGCTTCTCAATTTTATGATAACACCGGGAGATGTTGATGACCGTAAGCCTTTGGAATACAAAGCTTTTGTAGATTTCATATATGGCAAGCTGGTCGGAGACAAGGGGTACATCGGCAAGAATCTCTTCCAAAGGCTGTTTGTGGATGGAATACAACTTATTACCAAGCTGAAAAGCAACATGAAAGGAGCTTTGATGAGCGTTTCTGACAGACTCTTACTCAGAAAAAGAGCCATTATAGAAACTGTGAATGATGAGCTTAAGAACATTGCACAGGTGGAGCACTCCGGACATAGATGCTTTGACAATTTCATCGTCAACTTATTAGGGGCTATTGCTGCCTATTGCTTGTTTCCCAAGAAGCCGTGCATCAATGTGCAAAGGACCATTGATACACAGCTTGCATTGTTTTGAATTCGTCGAACTCACGTTAAATAGGTAGAATCTGATTTTCAAGCATTTTATCGGGGATAATTGCTCCCAATGCTACAAATTTCTGCAAAAACTGTTGCTTTTTCTTGTTATTTGAAAAAATATCCGTACCTTTGCCTCCGTTAAGCAACCAGAATATTGAGAACATTTAGTAAAAATATCGTTCTTTGTTCAACATTCATGATGCGAATGTGCCGGTAGGCACTTGTAGATTCTACAGGTGACTGCGTGTCGCCTTGTGCATAAAAGAATGCACTAAAATCCTCCCATATCATTTATTTTTTTCATTCAATTATTTCTTCGATTTGGCTCTGACAAGCTTCTTATTTGGAGTATTTCCCCATAGGTAAGTCTGTCCCATGCTATTTTCCATAGCGCGTACCGACACCATAGGCCATTTTAGAAGAAATCCAAACAATAAACTATATGCGACGCAGTCATGCGCCACATCCAATAACGAATCATTATGACAAATAATAGAAACAAACTTCATTTTGCCACAAGACAAATCCATGGTGGCTATCACATTGATGAAACTTGCGCAAGGGGTATCGCCATCCACCCTACAGCAGCTTTCCATTTCAAGTCGTGCGACACCGCTGCCAATCTTTTCAGCCTGAGTGAGGCAGGGAACATCTATACCCGATTGAACAATCCCACGAATACCGATTTTGAAAACCGCATAGCATCCCTTTATGGAGGGGTGGGTGCATTGGCTGTTTCGTCGGGGATGGCTGCCATTACGGTGATTGTCACATCCTTGGCAAGCAGGGGTGACAACATCGTGGCTTCGCCCTATCTTTATGGCGGAACATACAACTCGTTTAGAATCACATTGCGAAACCTCGGCATTGAGTGCAGAATAGCTGAAGACGACAGCAACGAATCAATAGAGAAATTGATCGACCAGAACACCAAGTTGATTTATCTTGAGAGCATGGGAAACCCAACGTGCGACGTTGTAGATATAGATGGAATCAGTAAGATTGCCAAGCATTATGACTTACCACTTGTCGTTGACAATACCTTTGGCGGATGCGGATATTTGTGCAACCCGTTTGATTGGGGAGCGAATATCGTATTGGAATCGGCAACCAAATGGATAAACGGTCATGGCACGGCCATTGGTGGAGTGATAGTAGATGGTGGAAACTACAACTGGGGCAACGGCAAGTACCCACAGATAGACGGTCCGTCGGAAGGTTACCACGGATTAAACCTTTGGGAAGCTTTTGGCCCTTCGGCATTTATTGTCAAGGCGAGGGTAGATGGTTTGCGCGACTTGGGATGTAGTCCCTCCCCCTTCGACACGTATCTTCATCTCATTGGTTTGGAAACTCTCTCGCTCCGCATTGAGCATCAGGTGGCCGCTACGCGCCGTTTGGCGGAATACTGTCGCACAAGCCCGTTTATAAAGAAGGTGAGTTATGTGGGATTTGAAAATCACCGAAGCTATGCCAATGCCCGTAAATATTTCAAGCATGGGGCTTCAGGAGTGCTCAATATTGAGCTGAAGGGCGATGTGGAGAGTACGGTGAGGTTTGTTGAGGCTCTACAGCTTTGCGCCAACATGGTGATGATAGGCGACTCCATCACCGTGGTCACCCACCCGGCATCCACTACCCACAAGCAGTTGAGCGATGCGGACTTGAAAGCGGCAGGAGTTACTCCGACCTTGCTGAGAATTTCGCTCGGACTAGAAGATGTGGAAGACATTATAAGCGATTTTGAGCAGGCGTTTAAAAAGACAGAGAAATGAAGGAATATCATTACGAACATCCTTTTGAGTTGGAAAGCGGAGCATCGCTGCCCAGCCTGACAATTGCCTACGACACCTATGGCACGCTGAATGCCAATGCTGACAATGTGGTGTGGGTGTGTCATGCTCTCACCGCCAATTCAGATGTGGCGGACTGGTGGCCACACACGGTGGAGAGGGGGCGCTTCCTTGATCCGGAGAAGTATTTCATCGTCTGTGCCAACTTCCTCGGATCGCATTACGGAACTACGGGACCGCTCCACATTAACCCACAGACGGGAAACCCTTGGTACAACGATTTCCCACCATTCACCATTCGTGATATGGTACAGGCACACCGTTTGTTGGCGCACTACCTCGGCATCAGCCAAGTGGAACTGCTTGTCGGTAGCAGCATCGGGGGATTTCAGTGTATCGAATGGTGCGTCATTGACCCCACCTTTGCACGCCATGCCGCCCTCATCGCCACTGCCGAGTGCGTTTCACCGTGGGTATCGGCCTTCAATGAGTCGCAGCGTATGGCTATCAAGGCAGACAAGACGTTTGGAATGCCCTCGCCCACAGCAGGTGCAGAAGGATTGGCAGTGGCAAGAAGTATTGCCATGCTCAGCTATAGGGGCGAGGCTGCCTACAATCTCACACAGACCGATAGCTTTTCCGACGGCGAGCTTTTCCGACGACGCGTACATTCTTACCAACAACACCAGGGAGAGAAGTTGAAAAACCGGTTCAATGCCTACTCATATTTCAGAATAACGCAAGCAATGGAATCACATCACGTGGGACGAGGACGGGGTGGAATAGAGAAGGCTCTGGCAACCATTCGGGCAAAATGCCTCGTCGTGGCTATATCGTCCGACATTCTTTTCCCGCCAGAAAGCCATTCGGTGATGGTGGAAAATATTCCTAATGTTGAGTACAAGGTGATTGACTCTTCCTTCGGACATGATGGCTTCTTGGTGGAGAGTGACAAGTTAGACCGTATTATCCAATCTTTCCTTAATAAATAGAACAATTATGAAACAGAAAAAAATCAATATCGGACTTTTCGGCTTTGGTACAGTGGGCAAAGGACTTTATGATGTGCTGCAGCGCATACAGCCGCAGAACGTGAAAATCGTCAGCGTTTGCGTGGAGGACATCACCAAAAAGCGCGATGCCGACATTCCGTTCACCAATCGTGCCGACGATATTTTTAACAATAAGGACATCAATTTCATCGTGGAGCTCATCAACGATGCTGAAGCTGCTTACAAAATTGTCAAGCGTGCGCTTGTTGCAGGACTACCAGTGGTAAGTGGCAACAAACGGATGCTGGCATACCACATCATGGAGCTGATAAAGCTGCAAGAGCAATACAACACACCTTTATTGTACGATGCATCGGCTTGCGGTAGTATTCCCGTCATCAGAAACTTAGAGGAATACTATGACAACGACCTGCTCATCTCCATCAAGGGAATTCTTAACGGCTCGTCCAACTTTATCTTATCCAAGATTTTCAACGAGGGAATGAACTACGACGACTCTCTGCGGCTGGCACAGGAACTGGGCTTTGCAGAAAGCAATCCCACCTTTGATATTGAGGGATGGGACTCGCTTTTCAAGCTCATCATTATCACCGTTCATGCATTCGGAGTGTATGTTCCACCGAAGGATGTACTGAACGTGGGTATCGGTCACATGAATAGTTACGACATCCAGTTTGCTAACGAGAAAGGCAGGAGAATCAAATTAGTGGGGAGTGCGGAGAAAATGGACGACAAACTCGTACTCTCAGTAATGCCGCAGCTGATCTCCCGACAGAAATACATTTACAGTGTAGAGGACGAATTTAACGGTGTCGTGATAAAAGGTCTGTTCTATTACAAGCAGTTCATGTTCGGACAAGGGGCCGGAGGGTATCCAACAGGATCAGCGGTGCTGAGCGACATCACCGCCCAATTGTATGATTACAAGTACGAATATAAAAAGCTGAACAACCCTCATCACCCGCACTATACCACCGACATAACTTTTCGCATTTATTTCCGTTTTACCAACGAAGAGGACCAGTCGCTGTTGGATTTCGAGAGCACCAGCGAGCGTTATCTCTCTGCGAATTATAAATATGTGGTGGGAAACATATCACTCGCCCAACTCATAGAAAAAGTAGATATGTTAAGAGAAAAAGATGTGTTCATCGCTGCTTATCCCCATGACTGATACGGTTTGGAACTATCCAGCCCGCCACTTGCTGGCGGTCTCACGTCTAAATACTGGAAGTAAGGTTTCGGGAGGTGAAAGCTCACCTTTAGCCATGCGAAAGGTCAGCTTTTGTATGGTCAAGGCTCACTTTTTGAGAAGCGACCCATAAAACAGATGTCTTTTCCTGAATTCACT
>NZ_SDIK01000086.1 GCF_008016795.1 Prevotella brunnea | reverse complement strand
ATTAATTTCGAGAGAGACGGTACTTACAGACACGCCAATTTTCTCGGCTATAAAACTAATTGATAATTTCTTTTGGAGTAACACACTTATTGTGTATCTTTGCTCCGAGGTTAATTGTTTATACATTGCAATACAAAATTAGTTAATCTCAGGGAGAGGGACGAAAGTCTTTCTCCTTTTTTTTTGTATTGCTTAAGTTATCCGTCAATGCTCTTTGGGGGCTTCGCGCCCCCAGCCGCAAGGCAAACCTCCGCGGTGTTTTTCATAGTTATTGCACCCACAGAGATTTTGCACTTCTATTTGGAATTAGCACTGTTGTGCTGTTGGCTCGGTTGAGATTTTTTTCTGGGGTTTCTAGATTTTCTAGACTCTCTAGTTTTCTAGATTTTCTAGTTTTCTAGTTTTCTAGATTTCTGGTTTTTCCGGGAGACTATAGTTGCTTGTTGTTTTTCACCATTGCTTTCAGCCTTTCGTTTTCAGCCTTTAGCTGTTGGTTTTCAGCCTTTAGCTGTGTGTTTTCAGTTTGTAGTTTCTTCATTAGCTCATCTTGCTGCTTGCGGTAGCCCGTGCGGGCAGCATACATCCGCTCGGTAATGCCACCTTGCTCTATAAACTGCCTTTGCAGCACATCAAGAAGGTTGCACAACATCTTGTCCGTAAAGTGGCACAGCGTAACCAGCGTGTTGCAAAATTCCTCTGCCGTCCATTTGTCAGCAAAGCCCATGTAATCCTCTGCCTTGTTGTGCGCGCGACAATAGCGCAGCATTTTGTCATACCGCGGATGATGCTTGTCCCACAACGTTAGCTGGCGCGTGTGCAGATAGTCGGTATAGTCTTCGCACAGTTCTTTCAACGATGCTCGTGCCACATTCAGCAGTTTCAGTTGTGTCTTTGTCGAGGTCATGCCGTCTGCCATGCCTTCCACGATGTTCTGCTTGCCCGACCGTGCTGCTTGGTTCATTTGGTCAACGGTGCGGTCGCCGTATAGGGGCAGAAATCGTTTGCAGAACCTGAAGGTCAGTTCAAACGCCGCATTTGCTTTTTGATAGCAAAACAATCCTTCTGGCGGTATGCCGTCTTTCAATATTTTTTCGTTGTGCTGTGCCATAGGTTCTCGTTGCATCATGCGCGATGGTCATAGTCTTGCCACCTGCTTCACGCCGCGGATGTTTGTGAGTTTCTTGATGATGGTTTTCAGTTTCGAGGTGTCTTCTATGAGTATGACGAGATTGCCGGAGAAGAGTCCGTCGTGTGAATCGATGTTAATGGAGCGCACCACCACTTTCTCTTCCTTGGAGAGCAGGTTGGTGATGTTGCTCACGATGCCGATGTCGTCGTTTCCGATGACGCGCAGGGTGATGCTGTAGTTCGATGTGCCTTTTCCGCTCCAGCGCGCTTTCACCACGCGATAGCCGAACCGCCGGATGAGTTCCGGTGCGTTGGGGCAGTCCTTGCGATGGATTTTGATACCGCCGCTGATGGTTACGAATCCGAAGACCGGGTCGCCGTAGATGGGATGGCAGCATTTGGCGAGAGAGAATTCCACGCCTTTGAGGTTGCGGTCGATGACGAGCACGTCTTCATTGTCTTTGATGAGTTCCTCCGTGTCGTTTTCCAGCTCGAAATTCTCTGCGCTCTCTGCTTCTTTTCGTTCCTCGAGGTTGTGCAGTCGGTTGTAGTTTTTTTGATATTCGTCCACTACGTCGTTAAGGTCGATTTTCTCTTCTGCTATCTGCCTGTAGAAGTCTGATGTTTCCTTAAATCCGAGTTGTCTGATGACCACCGACAGGGTGTGTTCCTCTATTTCTATTTTTTTGTTTTTGAACTTTCGTTCGAGCATTTCCTTTGCGAAAGCTCCCTGTTTCACCTGCAATTCCTTGAGAGCCTGTCGTATTTTTGCCTTTGCCCGTGCCGATTTCACCACGTTGAGCCATTCTCTTTTGGGCGTTTGGTTGGCAGAGGTGGTTATCTCCACGGTGTCGCCACTGTGCAGTTCGCTTTTTATGGCGACGTTTTTCCCATTCACTTTTCCCCCCACGCATCCGTTGCCCACCTTGGTGTGGATGTGGTAAGCAAAGTCGAGCACGGTGGAGCCCGTCGGAAACTTCAGCAAGTCGCCTTTTGGTGTGAAGACGTAGATTTCCTTGTCGTAGAGGTCGAGCTTGAACTGGTCCATCACTTCGAGGTTGCTGCCTGCTTCGAGTGCCGAGCGTATGGAAGCGAGCCAATCGTCCATGCCGCCTTCCGCTTTCACGCCTTTATATCGCCAGTGGGCGGCGAGTCCGTGTTCAGCCACCTCGTCCATTCTTTCGGAGCGTATCTGCACTTCCACCCATTTCTTTCCCGGTCCGAGCACGGTGATGTGCAGACATTCGTAGCCGTTCGATTTCGGTACCGACAGCCAGTCGCGCAGTCGTTTGGGGTTGGGCTGATACATGTCGGTAACGATGGAGTAGGCTTGCCAGCACTGCATTTTCTCCCTTTCGGGTGGTGCATCGAGAATGATGCGGATGGCGAAGAGGTCGTAGATGCCCTCGAAGGCACATTTCTGTTTTTTCATCTTCTGCCAAATGGAATGTATCGACTTCGTTCTGCCCTTGATATGGAAGCGCAGCCCGGCATTTTGCAGTTCGCGGCTCACCGGTGTGATGAACTCCCTGATGTACGCGTCGCGTGCCGCCTTGGTCTGGTTCAGTTTCTCCTTGATGTGGTAGTAGGCATCATGTTCGAGATATTTCAGCGACAGGTCTTCCAATTCGCTCTTGAGCCTGTAGAGTCCCAACTTGTGTGCCAAAGGTGCGTAGAGATAGATGGCCTCTTCTGCCACTTCCCGTCTGGCGTCCTCGTTGGGCGTGTCGCGGATTTGACGCATGAGATTCAGGCGGTCGGCAATCATGATGAGGATGACGCGCATGTCCTCGGCGAACGACAGCAGCAGGTTGCGGAAATTCTCGCTCTCGATGGCGGGATTTTTCTTGTACAGCTCCCGGACGCGGGCAAGTCCGCCGATGATGGTTGCCACGCCTTTGCCGAACTCGCGGGCAATGTCGTCGAGGGAGAAGATGCCCGACACGTAACTGTTGTAAACGAGTACGGCGAGCACCGAGTCGCGCTTCAGCCCGATGTCGTTTACGGCTATCAACGCCGTTTGCAGCGAGCACAACAACGTGTTCAGTCCGAAGACGTTGCGCTCCACGGCGTTCTGTTGCTCCGTCATGCGGATGTGAGCGGCAATCTTCCGTTGGTCCTCCGCCGGCAGCAGTTCACCCAATGCGGATTTAAGTTCCTCGAACAACTTTCCGAAACTTTCTTTTTCCTCCTTTGTAAAAATATTCTTCGCGTACATGCCTCTTGATAATTTCTTATGACAAAGGTACAAAAAAATGATGAAACGTTATGCAATTTAAGAAAAAGTAAGTAATTTTGCCCTAAATACCTACTTACTAAAAACTTCAGGTCTATGCTAACAAAAGAAGATGAAAAACTATTGAACCGGAAAGGCATCAGCAGTGCCGACTTTGAGCGTCAGATGGATTGTTTCAAACAAGGATTTCCCTTCCTGCGACTGCGCGGAGCGGCAACGCCGGGCAACGGAATCGTGCAAACGTCGGAGGCTGACAACCAACGGTTTGAACAACGCTGGGAAAACTATCTTGCCGGAGGGGCAGAGGTGGTGAAGTTCGTTCCCGCATCGGGAGCGGCAAGCCGAATGTTCAAAAGCCTCTTTGCCTATCTCGATGCCGATTGCGATGCTCCCGCCACCGACTTTGAAAAACGGTTCTTTGCCGACATCGGGCACTTCGCCTTCTTCGATGAGTTGAACGCAACGTGCCGGCGCAACGAGGGGATGACAATCGCAGAACTGACTGCCGCCGGACGCCACAAGGCAGTGGTGCGCAACCTGCTGCTTCCCGAAGGACTCAACTATGGGCAGCTGCCAAAAGGACTGCTCAGCTTCCACCGCTATGCCGACGGCGTGCGAACCCCCATGGAGGAACATCTGGTGGAAGCTGCCCAATATGCCGCGACCGGCGGAGTGGCAAAGGTGCATTTCACCGTCTCGAACGAGCATCGCGAACTCTTCCGCGCAAAGGTGAACGAAGTGCTGCCTGACTACGAAGCACGTTTCGGCGTGAAATACGACATCACCTTCTCCGAACAGAAGGAAAGCACCGACACCCCTGCCGCCAACCCCGACAACACCCCCTTCAGAAACGAAGACGGCACGTTGCTCTTCCGACCCGGAGGACACGGCGCACTCATCCGCAATCTCGACGAGACAGAGGGCGACGTGGTGTTCATCAAGAACATCGACAACATCGTTCCCGATGGCCTGAAAGCCGAAACAACACGATGGAAGAAGATTATCGCCGGCGTGTTGGTGGATTTGCAAGAAAAAGTTTTCAACTTTGTCAGACAACTCAAGGCAGGCAATCGCAACGCTTCCGACCTTGCCACCATGCTCAGGTTCTTGGAGAACGACCTGTGCTGCCACAACGACGCGGCGGCAAAGATGAGCGAAACCCAACTGACCGACTATCTGCTGCGCAAGTTCAATCGCCCCATGCGCGTCTGTGGAATGGTCAGGAACAGCGGCGAGCCGGGCGGCGGTCCGTTCTATGCCTACAACGCCGACGGAACAGTGAGTTTGCAGATTTTGGAAAGCTCACAAATCGACAAACAGAATGAAAACTATTGCAGGATGTTCCGCGAAGGAACGCATTTCAATCCCGTTGATCTCGTTTGCGGCATCAGAGACGAGGAAGGAAAACCTTTCCCCCTGACCCGATTCATCGACCCCTCGACAGGCTTCATCAGCAGCAAGTCGAAGAACGGCAGAGAACTGAAAGCCTTGGAACTGCCCGGACTTTGGAACGGAGCAATGAGCGATTGGAACACCATCTTCGTGGAAGTGCCTGCCATCACGTTCAATCCCGTGAAGAACGTCAACGACCTGCTGCGCGAACAACATCGCGCATAGCGGTCATCGGCAATATTTCGCCAACTGCTGACCGGCAAAAACCGCAAGGACACCAAACAACAGAGAGGCAAGAACCGTGAAAACAGCCATGAACCTGCGATCGTCATTGGCAAGCAGCGAAGTCTCGTTGATGAAGGTGGAAAACGTGGTGAAGCCACCGCAGAAACCGGTGGTAAGAAGAATTTTAACGCTCGGCGAGAGCCGACCTCCCGCGGACAAACCGGTGAGGAAACCAATAATCAGACAGCCCAAGACGTTCACCGTGAACGTGCCCAACGGAAAGTCCGACGTTATCCACAGTCGCATCAGCTTGGAAACAAGGTAGCGCAAGCCGCCACCCATGAAGCTGCCCGCGCCCACAAGCAGAAACTCTTTCAACATCGGCTCGTCCTCCTTGTTGCGCCACTTCGCGCCTCTTCGCAAGGGAGCGCGAGCCGACTGCCGGGGGTTCTTAAAATCAATGCGTTCATCAGGCGACAAATTTACGAAAAAATCATCCAACCACCAAAGAATTAACGCACGTTCTGCGCTCCGGAAAGGCAAATTTATTTATCCGCCGTTATCATTATTGAAAGAATTATCGTAACTTTGCGCCACCGACAACAACGGGGACGGCCCGTCCCGAAACACATCAAACATTCAACGGCAATTCATGACATACCCACGAAATTTTGAGAAAAAAACCGGTTTTGACGAAATACGCCAACTGCTCCGGCAACACTGTCTCTCAACACTCGGAAAAGAAGAGGTGGACAAAATGGAATTTTCTGCCGACACCGATAACATCAACCGCCGCATGGACGAGCTGCGAGAGTTCAGACGCATAGAGGAGGGAAACGACGAATTTCCACTCGCCAACGTGTTCGACCTCAGAGAAAGCCTGATGCGCGTCCGACTGCAAGGTACGCACATGGAGGTGGAGGAGTTGTTCGACCTGAAGCGTTCGCTCGAAACCATCATCCTCGTCGTAAACTTTCTCGCCGCCGGCGAACAACAAGACAATGGCGAGATGAAAAGAGACTTTCCCGCCCTCTTCGCACTCACGGAAGGGGTTGCCACTTTTCCGCAAATCGTGAGGCAGACAGACAAAATCATAGATAAGTTCGGCAATATGCGCGACACCGCCTCACCCGAACTACTGCGCATCCGCCACGAACTGAAAAGGGCAAAGGGCAGCATCTCGCGCACACTCCACAGCATCCTCCTATCGGCTCAAAGCGAAGGAGTGGTGGAAAAAGACGTCGCACCCACACTGCGCGACGGAAGACTCGTCATACCGGTCGTTCCCGGACTGAAACGAAAAATCCCCGGCATCGTGCACGATGAGAGCGCAACGGGCAAAACGGTGTATGTGGAACCCACCGAAGTGGTGGAAGCCAACAACAAGGTGCGCGAACTGGAAAACGCCGAACGACGCGAGATGGTGCGCATCCTCGTGGAGTTTGCCGCCATGGTGCGACCACATGCCGACGAACTGCTCCATTCTTATCAATTCCTTGCCCGGATAGACTTCATCCGCGCCAAAGCGGAACTCGCCCTGTCCTTCAAGGCTTTTGAACCCGAAGTGCTGCCACAACCTCACATCGACTGGATAAACGCCGTGCATCCGCTACTCCAACGCTCGTTGGCAAAGAAAACTGCACCGCACACCGACGACACCGGCAAGGAGGAGAAACCCACAACAATGGTGCCCCTCAACATACAACTCACCGGCGACCGGCGCATCCTCATCATCTCCGGACCCAACGCCGGCGGAAAATCGGTCTGCCTGAAAACGGTGGGACTGCTGCAATACATGTTGCAATGCGGACTCGCCATACCCATAGGCGAACGCTCAACGGTGGGAACATTCGACAAGATTATGATAGACATCGGCGATGAACAAAGCATAGAGAACGACCTCAGTACCTATTCCTCGCACCTGTTGAACATGAAGAACATGATGCGCCACGCCGACCGGCGAACCCTTATCCTCATCGATGAGTTCGGAACGGGAACAGAACCACAGATGGGAGCGGCAATAGCCGAAGCAGTGCTCAAAAGGTTTTGGCAACAAAAAGCATGGGCGGTCATCACCACACACTATCGCAACCTGAAACACTTTGCCGACGAACACCCCGGAGTGGCAAACGGCGCAATGCTCTACGACCGACACAAAATGCAACCCCTCTTCCAACTCGCCATCGGACGACCCGGCAGCTCTTTCGCAATAGAGATTGCCCGAAAGACCGGCTTGCCCGAAGAGGTGATAAGCGATGCGGCGCAAATCGCAGGTTCCGAATACATCCGAAGCGACAAGTATCTGCAGGATATTGTGCGCGACAAACGCTATTGGGAAAGCAAACGCCAAACCATTCACGGAAAGGAAAAGGAATTGGAAAAAACCATTGCACGCTATCAACGGGAATTGGAGGAAATTGACGACAGCAGAAAACAAATCCTCAACAGGGCAAAGGAACGGGCGGAGGAACTCTTCAAGGAGAGCAATCGAAAAATAGAAAATGTAATTCGGGAAATCAAGGAACAACAGGCGGAGAAAGAAGCTACCAAACAACTGCGACAACAACTTTCCGCCTACGAAAACGACATCCTATCGGGAGAAACCGGGCAGAATGTACCAAAGAGCGACCGGCAAACACCGAACAAAAAACAGAGCATGCGAGAGGGAGGACTGCTCACCGATGAGGAGTTTGAAAAGAAGATGGAAGCCATGAAAAACAGAAAACTGAGACATGAGCAACATCAGAAAGACAAGAACGAACGCAAGCAGGCAACTGCCAAATCGCTGCGTGCAGCCATTCAGAAACTTAACGATGACAAAGCCTTCCGGGACGGCGACAGCGTTCGCGTAAAAGGTCTGACCACCGTGGGAAAAATAGAGAGCATGGAAGGAAAACAAGCCACCATCATCTTTGGCTCCATGCGAACAAAAATGCCTCTCGCAAGGATAGAACACGCGGAGCCCGCAAGCAAAAGCGATGCTGCACCGGACATCCGGGCTTACTCCTACAGCCGACAGACGCGCGAGACGATAGACAGTCATCGCAATCAGTTTAAGCAAGAGCTCGACCTGCGGGGCGTGCGGGGCGAAGAAGCCGTCAGACAAGTGCAATACTTCATCGACGATGCCATCCTCGTGGGCGTTTCGCAAGTGCGCATCCTGCATGGAAAGGGCAACGGCATCTTGCGCAATCTCATCCGGGAATACCTGCGAACCGTTCCCAATGTGCGCGATTTTCGCGATGAACACGTACAGTTTGGCGGAGCCGGCATCACGGTGGTGGAACTGTGAGGAAAGCTCCGCTCGGGGCAAAGTCCATAAATCAAGACCTTGCCCCACACGTCCCGACATGGGGAGAGTGGCGTCAGATTTACAAATCAAGGATGAGGGATATAAAAACTTCGCTGATAAGAAAAACGAACCGCTCGCAAAAGAGCGGAATACGGGAATCGAACCCGCCTCTCAGGCTTGGGAAGCCCGTGCACTACCGATGTGCTAATTCCGCGTGAACGGCAGTCGTGCTTTCTCTCAATATGCGTAAAAAAATGAATTGAGGAAAACGAACACTTCGCTACCATGAGCCGATACCCGGACTCGAACCGGGGACCTACGCATTACGAATGCGTTGCTCTACCAACTGAGCCATATCGGCGAAAGCGGATGCAAAGATACACACAAAATTGGAATTACCCAAATATTCATCTTGATATTTTCATTTTTTCTCCTTTCATTCTTCAAAACCACACTTCTCGCCAAAGAAACATCAATGAAGTGGCAACCGCTGATTTGCCCATTGCCGGATAGGTGTCAATGGCGAGGGAGGAGGTTGGAAATTCCCATCATTCCCACCTTATTGATACCATCATCCCCACCTTATTGATACCATCATTCCCATCTTATTGATACCATTATTCTCACCTTATTATTAATGGTGGGGCAGTGAGGCTTTTTGTCTTGCGTTTCTCTTCGTCATCCTTTCCATAAGTACGGCAGGCGTCCCTACTTGTTCGCCACTTCGGATATCGAGCAACATCGGTGAACGGATGGACTGAAAGAAAAGCAGGTAGAGATACCGCTCGACGACCGAGCACACCCTGATGTTCTTCCGCTCGCGTATTCTGACGATGACCGTGGAAGGATTCTTCGGCGGCTTGCAATGCAACGTGCCACAGATTCGCTCCACGATGTCGCGAAATCCCATCGGCATCCCCCGTTCATCGCGCAGTTTGCCTGTTTCCCAAACCAAATGCGCCAGTTCCACCAAGTCGCATTGCGTACCCGTCCAGCGCAGTCGGCTCTCAGGTCCCAACTCCATCAGACCCCTGAAGCTCTCCACGATGATGTTCTTAATCCTGCCTACCTCCTCCTTCGACCATTTCCTGCCGTTCATCTCGTTTGTGTTTTCTGCTTTCATTCTTAATTAATTGACTATTATAAAGGTTCTCGACTGCGCGACATCGTGCCGGGTTCCGTGTCGGTTCGTCCGTGTTAGTTCCGAAGCGTTGAATGGCACATCAACAAATCGTGTCTGCAAATATACTCATCAATTGTGCACAATGAGTGCAATGTCAAGCCAAAGCTGTGTTAATCTTTGTTATCTTTTCATCCCCTCTTTCTCCTTTTCCTTCTTTTCTTTCGCCGTCCGTTATGCCATACCGGGCGAAGCATGGTCGGCGGTTTTGCGAACTATTAAAGATTGCACCGGAAAAACTTAGTATTTTTCACAAATTATTATGGTGTATCTCTAAATTATTGAGTACATTTGCAACGTCTTCGGCAGAAACAGATTTTCGCCAATGACCGCGGGCTTTCGAAAGGAACGAAACGGAAAACGGCAGAAGGCTGACAGGCTCCCGGGACATAAGCAATACAGATATGGAGTCAATAAAAGAAATTTACAGAATAGGAAAAGGACCTTCCAGCAGCCACACCATGGGGCCGCAGAAGGCATCCCTCGTTTTCGCGGAGCGACATCCTAAGGCCAAGGCATTTGAAGTAACGCTCTACGGCAGTTTGGCAGCCACCGGCAAAGGGCACCTCACCGATGTTGCCATCACCGAAGTGCTGAGCAAGATAGCTCCGGTGAGCATCGTGTGGAAAGCCAACGAAGTGCTGCCTTATCATACCAACGGCATGCTCTTCAAGTCGTTCGATGAGACAGGATCCATCACCGACGAATGGACGGTGTACAGCGTTGGCGGCGGCGCGCTCTCGGAAGGGTTGGGCGAAGACGACTATTTCTACACCAAACCCATCTACAAGTTCAAGACCTTGCAAGAAATAAAGGACTGGTGCGAGGAAACGGGGCGCGGCTTCTGGGAATATGTGGAGCTGAGCGAAGGCCCGGAGATATGGGACTACCTGCACGAAGTGTGGCAAACCATGCAACACGCCATAGAGCACGGACTCGATACCGAAGGCGCACTGCCCGGACCGCTGAAACTGCGCCGAAAAGCCTCCAACTATTACGTGAAGGCACGCGGATACAAAGCATCGCTGCAAAGTCGCGGACTGGTGTATGCCTATGCCTTGGCAGTGAGCGAGGAGAACGCATCGGGCGGCACCATCGTAACCGCACCCACCTGTGGCTCGTGTGGAGTAGTGCCCGCAGTGCTCTACCATATCTATAACGTGCACTCTTTCTCCGAACGGAAAATGCTGCGCGCACTTGCCACGGCAGGCATCTTCGGCAACATCGTCAAGCGCAACGCCTCCATCTCCGGCGCGGAAGTAGGCTGTCAGGGCGAGGTAGGCGTAGCTTGCGCCATGGCATCGGCAGCCTCCTGCCAACTCTTCGGAGGCAGCCCCGCACAGATAGAGTATGCAGCCGAGATGGGGTTGGAACATCACCTTGGAATGACTTGCGACCCGGTGTGCGGACTGGTGCAGATACCTTGCATCGAACGCAACGCCTTTGCCGCTTGTCGCGCCCTCGATGCCCAGCTCTATGCCAACTTCAGCGATGGAAGACACCGCGTTCTGTTCGACCATGTGGTGGAAGTGATGAAGCAGACCGGACACGACCTGCCATCGCTCTACAAGGAGACCAGCGAAGGCGGACTGGCAAAACACTACGAGTTCTGACCTTCCCCAAACCCTCCGTTCCCCGTCCGCATATCCACGGCGGGCAACGGCTTATCTCAAATCAGGATTTCCCAATGTCGCACGGCAAAGAGAAATCCTTTATTTTTTTTCCGGTGATGTCCTGAATGATTTTGTGGAAACCCCACGCAAGGTTGCATCAAATCATGCGCCCGGGACGTATTCTGTTCCAATGCCGGATGGTGCCAACCCTCTCACCCCGATTCATATTCAGATGATGGTAAACAGACGCTTGATGGCGAATATCCGCCCCGACCATCACTACGAAATTACATTACAAAAAACGTATCCGACACATGCTTCGTAACCTGTTGATAATCAGGGTGATATTAATTACAATTGAAAGGTAAGCTTTTGCACGCCGAAAGCTTAGCTTTTGCAGTGCAAAAGGTCATGAATCGGCGTGCAAAAGCTAAACTTTGGATGGAGGAATGAAGAAAATTTAGGACATTGTTGAACTTTTCCCATATCTCCGGGAAAGATTTTTCGCGTTTTCAACGCCCCGGCTAAATAAAGAGAAATGCCATGTAACGAGGCAATTCCGCCCCAACGCCCATCCGCAATGGTGGAAGAACCGGCGATGAATTTCCGGTGTTCTTTGAATTTTTCAGCAGGGAATGAAAAAAAAGAATGTAGAAAATCAACATTTTCTTTTGAAAAAAAAATCTTTTTTGTAACTTTGCTTTTCAAGAAATGATTATAATCGTACAACCTCAAACTTGAATAGCAATGATGAAACCAGCAAGCCCCATCGAAGATTTCAGCCGGTTGGCGGATTATCTTGGCGAACACAAGATAAAAAGAACTGCAGCCGTGGCATGGCCCGAAGACGACCATACACGCGACGCCGTGGAAAAAGCCGCCAACGCGGGCTTCCTCAATCCCATCATGATAGGTTCGGAAGCAACGACAGACCGGTACAAGGGACGCTTCAGCACCCTCACGGCAGACAGTCCGGAAGACGCTTCGGAACAGAGCGTCAGGCTCGTTCAAGAGGGCGAGGCACAAGTGCTCATGAAAGGATTTGTGAATACCGACGTGCTGCTCCGTGCCGTGCTCAACAAGGAGAAAGGCATCTTGCCCAAGGGAAAAGTTCTCACCCACGTCTCCGCGGCAATGATTTCCAATTACCACAAATTGCTCTTCTTCACCGACCCGGCGGTCATTCCCTATCCCACACAGGAACAACGCGTGGCACAAGTGGAATACATCGTGAACATTTGCCACAAGTTTCATGTGGCGTGCCCGAAGGTGTCGCTCATCCATTGCACCGAGAAACCCGATGAACGCCACTTCCCCTTTACGGTCGGATATGAAGAAATCAAACGCATGGCGCGCGAGGGAAAGTTCGGAACGTGTATCGTGGACGGACCACTCGACCTGAAGACATCCTGCTCTCCGGAAGCGTTGCAAGCCAAAAAGATAGCATCCCCCATCGAAGGCGACGCCGACGCGTTGGTCTTCCCCGACATCGAGGCAGGCAACGTGTTCTACAAGACCATTACGCTCTTTGCTCAAACCGAAACGGCAGCCGTGCTGCAAGGAACGAAAGTTCCCGTGGTGCTCCCCAGCCGGGGCGACAGCGTGCAATCGAAGTTTTATAGTTTGGCACTCGCAACATTGATAACTACCGACAATGAACAAGACTTATAAGATATTAGCCATCAATCCCGGCTCCACATCGACGAAGATTTCTGTGTCGCGCAACGAGGAATTGCTCTTCGTGGAAGACATCAAACATAGCCGGGAAGAACTGAGCAGGTTCGAGAAGATATCCGACCAATATGAGTTTCGCAAACAACACGTGCTCGACGAACTGAAACGACGCGACATTCCGCTCGATTTCGATGCCACAGTGGGGCGCGGCGGATTGTCGAAGGCCGTCCCCAGTGGCGTGTTCCGCGTAAATCCGCAGATGATAACCGACCAAAAGAAAGCCTTTCATCAGCACGCCTGCGACCTCGGCTGCATGCTGGCCTACGAAATCGCAGAGCTGATTCCCGGCTGTCCCAGTTTCGTGGCAGATCCCGGCGTCGTTGACGAGATGGTTCCCGAAGCCCACATTACCGGACTTCCTAATGTGAAACGTATATGTATATGGCACGCACTCAACCAAAAAGCCATCGCGAGGAGATATGCCAAGGACAGGGGAACCACCTACGACAAACTGAACCTCATCATCTGTCATTTGGGAGGGGGCATCTCCATAGCCGCACACGAAAAGGGGAGGGCGGTGGATGCCAACAATGCTCTCGACGGCGCAGGACCTTTCTCGCCCGAACGCACCGGCACGCTGCCCATGTCGGAAATCATCCATCTCTGCTTCACAAGCGGCATGACCGAAGAGGAATTGCTTCGACTAGTCAGTGCGCGTGGCGGACTGTTGGCGCATTTGGGAACCAACGACATGCGCGCCATCACCGAACGAATCGCCACCGGAGACAAACATGCAGAATTGGTGGTGTCGGCAATGTTGTGGCATGTGGCAAAAGCCATTGCAGCCGAAGCAGCAGTGCTCAACGGAAAGGTGGATGCCGTGTTGCTCACGGGCGGACTTTGTTACAGCGATTATGTTGTGAGCCGGCTCCGTAAACGCATAGAATTTCTCGCCCCCGTGGTGGTCTATCCCGGTCAGGACGAAATGCTCGCCCTCACCGAGAACGCTCTTGCCGCCCTCAAGGGTGAGCGTGAGGTGAAAGATTATTGACGCAACGACACGACATTCATGAATGGATGGAACGCGAGGGACAACTCATAACCGGCTGAAAACCATGTGGCAATGTTAAATGTGTGAATAAATGCTGCAAGACTGCAATCGTTTGCATAAAAAATATTAATTGAAAGCATTTTCTCCGAACAATATTTGCAGGCTCAAAGTATTTTGACTATATTTGTGTCAGCCACTAAGAGGATTTGGTGGCAAGTGGAACACAATTTATAAAGAAAGGAGCTCAAAATGAAAAACTTAGAAACCTTGCAGATTTATCAGGATTATGCTCCTCAAAACAACGATTTTAACGAGAATGATCCGAGAAAGGATGTTTTAGGCGGAGAGATTTGGTACAACTAATTGTTCTCTCACGGGAAGGGGGAACTCCCCAAGTACCCGCCACAAACCAACGGCTTGCGAGCCGTGTCCATGCTTGCTTCGTTGATTGAATGGAGGAATTAAGGAAAAGCCGACAAGCACCGGGAAATGAATGGAAGTGAAAATGCTTCTGCAGCCGGATGACTTGCGGATGAGTTTTTTGATGAAGGCGACCTCGTCAGGTGCAAAAAGATTTGGCGAAGTCGCCTTTTTCATGTCCCGGACATGAGCAAAAGGGGAACAATCCGTCTCCTTCGGATGGCTTTTTCGGTAGAATCGGTTATACAACTGGTATCTTATAATCGGCTGACACTAAACATGAAGCAGCAATTCGCTCATGGAATGAATGAGGAAGTCTGCCCCGGCTTCGGTCAGTTCTGTCGCGGTTCCGTTGCCATAAGTTACCCCACAGGTTCGCACACCGGCGTTGCGCCCCATGAGAATGTCATAATCCGTATCGCCCACCACCAATGTTTCGTTGGCAGACCTTCCGAAATGCGCAAGAAGGGTGGTTACCGGCTCCGCATCGGGTTTCGCCCGGGTTACGTCGTCGGCACCTATGAGGCAGCTAAAGCAATCCTCCAACTTCATGTCCATAACAAACTGTTGCAGAGAGCGGTGTCGCCTGCTGCTGGCAATAGCCATTTCCATTCCTTTTCGTTGGAGCGACCTCACCGTTTCCACCACCCCCGGGAAGGGTTTCACTGCTCCGGGGACGTTCTTCTCATGGAAAATCTCTCCATACACCTCAGCGCATTGCCGCGCCTGTTCGTTGCTCATGGGCATGAGGGTGGAGAAACACTTCTCCAGCGGCAGTCCGATGGTGCGCGCACACTCCTCCCTTGTTCGTTCCTCCAGTCCCATTTGCCTGAGGGTGAGGAGCATCGTGTCGGTGATGAGCTTGCGCGAGTCGCCTAATGTGCCATCGAAATCAAAGATAATGAGTTTTATTCCCGTCGTGTTGTTTGTTGGTTGCATGGCATTTGTTGTTCTTGTCGTGAGCGGTTGCTTCATGCCGATACCACGTTGATGGGCTTTCCGTTGAAGAAGCCTTGTATGTTGTCCCGGATGATGCCGAGCAACCTTTGTCGTGTCTCATACCCTTTCCACCCGATATGTGGCGTGAGGATGACGTTATCGAGCTTGTAGAGCGGATTGTCGGCAGCGGGCGGTTCTTGTTCTTGCACGTCCAGTCCGGCTCCGGCTATCTTTCCGGTGCTCAGTGCCTCGATGAGTGCCGGTTCGTCGATGAGTGCGCCGCGTGCGGTGTTGATGAGAAAAGCGGTTGGTTTCATCAGGGCAATGGCGTTCTTGTCGATGATGTGGTGTGTTTCGGGGGTCAGCGGACAATGCAGCGACAAGTAGTCGGATTGTTTTAACAGCTGCTCTAACGAGACATACTTAACATTCTCGATATCAATTCCTTTATGACGTTTGTAAATCAGTACTTTCATGCCTAATGCCAGGCCTATTTTCACCACTTCGCTGCCGATGTTTCCCGCACCGACCACGCCCAGCGTCTTGCCATTCACTTCCGTGTGGGGTACTTTCAGATGTTCGGTGAAGTTGCTTCTGTCGTTTTTTGCCAACATGCCGATTTGCCTTTGCATTGACGATGACAAGGCGAGCAGCATCATTACGGCGGTGTGTGCCACGCGTTCCGAGCTGTAAGCGGGTATGTTGCATACGGTGATGTGGCGTTTTCTTGCGGCTTCGATGTCGATGTTGTTATATCCCGTGCCTGCTTCCACGATGAGTTCCACGCTGTCGGGGAACTGTTCGATGAGTGTTGCCGGTACGGGGAGTTCCTTCGTAACGATGGCTCGTGCGCCTTTGATTTTTTCAATAAACTCTTCCGGTTTCGTGTCGGCATGGACAATGGTGTCGGCAGAAAGCGTTTGGAAGTCCATGGTGCCGTCGAAGTTCATTTTCCCGGCATTCATCACAACGATTTTCTGATTTGTTTCCATATTTTTTCTGTTTATCGGACGGTCTTTCTTGCTGTCCGTAATCGATTGTTCGCTCGATGATTTTTGAAATCTCGGCGATACAAAATTACGTTTTTTTCTCGATAATCTCCCATTCTTCGTGCTTTTTCTTGTTCTTCTCGTTTCAAAGTGTTCGGTGGAACGAGAATGAAACGGAGCGAAAAATGCCCGGACTTGTCATTCACAAGCTCGGGCACATCATTTCTCTGTCGTTTTTTCTTCCTTTGTGTTAAGCAAAGATTTCATTGTTTCAATCTCTTTTCTTTGTAAGAGTTGGATTTGCGGAGGTCTGTTGGCATTGAATGTCATTGCAGTTTGGAAGCGTTATTTCTGTTTCAAGGCGGCTGCCACGGAGCCTTTTCCGAGCAGCAGTTGGCGTGCGGTGTCGTAGTCGATGTGGAGGGAGCGGGCAACGATGCGTGTGCCGCGATCGATGAGTTTCTCGTTGGAGAGCATGAGGTGCACCATCTTGTTGCCATCGACGCGTCCGAGTCGTATCATGGCAGTGGTGCTAATCATGTTGAGCACCATTTTTTGGGCGGTTCCCGACTTCATGCGCGTGCTGCCCGTAACGTATTCCGGACCCACATCGAGCACGATGCTCACCTGTGCTTCGTTCACGACGGGGGAGTGGGGCACGGAGGTGATGCAGGCGGTGAAGATGCCTTTCTCGCGTGCCTTGTGCAGTGCTCCCACCACGAAGGGTGTGCTTCCCGAAGCTGTGATGCCGATGATGGTGTCGGTGGGGTTGGCGTGTGCTGCCAGGAGTTCGTGCCACCCCATGTTTGGGTTGTCCTCGGCGTGTTCCACGGCATGGCGCAAAGCCTTGTCGCCTCCGGCGATGATGGCGTTGAAGATGTTTTCGGGCATGCCGTAGGTGGGGGGTATTTCGGAGGCGTCGAGTGCACCTAACCTGCCGCTTGTTCCGGCTCCGATGTAGAACACTCTGCCCCCGTGTGGTACTTGTCGAGCAATGTGTTCCACCACTTTTTCCATCTGTGGAATCATTGCTTCGACCGCGATTGCCACTTTTTGGTCTTCGTGGTTGATTTCGGTGAGTAGTTCGCGCGTTGTCTTGTGTTCCAAATTCGTGTAGAGCGACTCGCGTTCCGTCAGTTTGTCGTAACTCATGTTGTATTGAAGTGGATGCCGAACCGGGGCTCCTTGTCGCAGGTGTTGGTGTGGGGGCGTCCGGTGGCAGCGTTCTGTTGTGCCACTTTGTGTTGTCCGGGTGGTTTTTGGCAGTGGGGGCGAGTGGTGAGCAGGTGGAAATATCTTTACATCCATCAGGTTTCTTTCTCGTCTTCCAACTGTCTGTGAAACAGGGCTTTGCCACTCGTCTTGCAATTGCTGTCGTTTTGCGTTGCATTTGCTTAGCTTTTGGTTGTCAAAAGCTAAGCTTTTGGCGTGCGAAAGCTTAGCCATGGCTGTGGAGTGGCTGAAAAATCTTTACTTGTGCCTGTTTCTTTCGTTTCTTGAAGTGTGCGTGTATGAATATATTTTTATATAAACATATATTGTTCTTATCTTATTTTTCGCCTTTGTCTTGCAGGAATCGATCTGCTTCTATGGCAGCCATTGCTCCCGCTCCGGCCGCCACCACTCCTTGTCGGTAGGTGGGGTCTGCCACGTCGCCTGCCGCGAAGACTCCTTCGACGTTTGTTGCGGTTGATTTTGGTTTGGTGAGGATGAATCCTTGTGGGTCGAGTTCCAATTGGTTTTTGAAGAGTTCGGTGTTGGGTCGGTGTCCGATGGCGAGGAAGAAGCCGTCTATGTCGATGTCGTATTTTTCTTCGTTGGGTTCTCCTTTGTGTCTGACGAGATGTGCGCCCTCCACTCCCCGTTCTCCGAAGAGTCCGATGGTGTTGGTGTTGAAGAGGATTTCGATGTTGTCTTTTTCCCTGACTCGTTTCTGCATGATTTCTGTCGCGCGCAGGTAAGGTTTTCTGACAATCATGTACACTTTCTTGGCGAGTCCTGCGAGATACATTGCTTCTTCGCATGCGGTGTCTCCTCCTCCCACTACTGCCACGATGCGTTTGCGATAGAAGAATCCGTCGCAGGTGGCACATGCGCTGACGCCCTGTCCGCGGTATTTTTCTTCATCGGGCAGTCCGAGATATTTCGCTCCGGCACCTGTGGCGATGATGAGTGTTTCCGCCTGTATGATGTTTCCTCGTTCGTCCTCGCAGATGAAGGGTCGGTGCGAGAGGTCTGCCTTCACGATGGCTCCGTCGCGCACGTCTGCTCCCACGTTTTGGGCTTGTTGTTGCATTTCTGCCATGAGTTCGTTGGCATCGATGCCGTTTTTGAATCCGGGGAAGTTTTCCACGATGGTTGTTGTGGTGAGTTGTCCTCCGGGTTGTATGCCTTTGTAGATGACCGGTTGCAGGTTTGCCCTGCTTGCATATATTGCGGCTGTGTAGCCGGCCGGTCCGCTGCCGATGATGAGTGTTTTTGTTTTTTCCATATTCTGTTATAATTATTTTATTGGGAAGAGTCCGAAGAGTCGGTCGTCTATCATGTCTGTAACTTTTTGGAAGTCTTGTGGGTTTTCGGCGAAGTTCAGTTCGTCTCCCTCCACAATCATGAGGTGTCCGTCGTAGGTTTTAATCCAGTCCTCGTAGCGTTCGTTGAGTCCTCTGAGGTAGTCGATGCGCATGGTTTGTTCGTATTCCCTTCCTCTCATTTGTATGTGGTCGATGAGGTGGGGGACGCTGCTGCGTATGTAGATGAGCAGGTCGGGGAGTTTGACGAGACTGAGCATGAGGTTGAAGAGGTGTGTGTAGTTATCGAAGTCGCGGTCGCTCATGAGTCCCATGTCGTGCAGGTTGGGTGCGAAGATGCGTGCGTCCTCGAAGATGGTTCTGTCCTGTATGATGGTGTTGTCCGATCGGGATATTTCCACTACGTCGCGGAATCGTTTGTTGAGGAAATAGATTTGCAGGTTGAACGCCCATCTGTTCATATCCTTGTAGTAATCGGCGAGATAGGGGTTGTTGTCCACGGGTTCGTAGTGGGCTTTCCATCCGTATCTTTTTGCGAGGAGTGTGGTGAGTGTGGTTTTTCCCGCGCCGATGTTTCCGGCAATTGCTATGTGCATGATTTTGTTTTGTTTTGTTTTGTTTGTTTGGAGTGGGTGTCAGAATAGTCCGAAGAGTTCCCGGTCGATTTTGTCGGTGATGACTCCGAGGTCTTTGGGTTGGCTCTCGTAGTCGAGGTGATCTACGTTGATGGTGAGCACGCGTCCTTTGTATCTCTTGGCGATGAAGTCCTCGTAGCGTTGGTTGATGTTCTCCAGATAGTCGAGTGGTATTTTCTGCTCGTAGTCGCGTCCGCGTTTCTCGATGTTTTCCACGAGGTGGCTCACCGATGCGCGCAGGTAAATCATGAGGTCGGGATAGCGCACGACATCGGTCATGTCTTCGAAGAGTTCCATGTAGGTTTCGTAGTCGCGTTTGTCGAGGTTGCCCATGGCGAAGTTGTTGGCTGTGAAGACATAGACTCCCTCATAGATGGAGCGGTCTTGTATGATGTCGTCGGTGCCGGTGCTGATTTCGAGCAGGTCCTTGAATCTTTCTTTCAGGAAGAACACCTCCATGGGGAACGACCATCGCTTGATGTCCTTGTAGTAATCGTTGAGATAGGGGTTGAACTCCACCGACTCGTATTTTGGTTTCCATCCGTAGCGTTTGGCGAGCAATCGCGTGAGCGTGGTTTTTCCGCTCCCTATGTTTCCGGCTATGGCAATGTGCATGATGTTTTTATTTCAGTAAGTTACGTCCTATGCAGCCGTTGGGCATCTGAATTTTCAACATTCCGCAAATGGTGGCAGCGATGTCGTTGATGGTGGCTTCTTGTGAGGATGCGCCCCGGGGGATGTTCCATCCGTAGAGGAGCCACGGCAGATGAGTGTCGTAGGGGTAGGGTTGTCCGTGCGATGTGCCTTTGTAGTCGGGGCTGTCTTTGGCTCCGAAGAATTGTGGTCGGGTGATGATGCCGATTTCGCCGGAGCGGTTGCGGAAGTATCCGTTTTCCATTCTCTGTCTGAACCATTGTGGCATGGTTTGTTCGGAGATTTTCTCCTCATCGAAGACGTAGAGGTATTGTGGGTCTTGCTTCAGGTAGGCGATGGCTTCGTCGATGACCTTTTGTTTCGCGATGCCGCTCTTTGTTATGATGGAGTCGTTGAGGAAGAATTGGTAGTTGTCTTCACCGAAGACGGGGGCTATGCCGATGGTTTTTTCCAAGTGGGCGTTGAGCTGTTTCACGGCTTTGTCGTAGTCGAATGCGCCTGCCGGTATGTTGTTCTTTTTGAGGTAGTTGTAGTTGTGTGCAGCTCCGTGGTCGGCGGTGAGGAAGAGTAGGTAGTTGCCGCGTCCCACTTGTTGGTCGAGTGCATTGAGGAAGTGTGCCAAGTCTTTGTCGAGCTGCATGAAGACGTCGTGATTTTCCTTTCCCCGCGTGCCGTATTTGTGTCCGATGGCATCGGTGGAGGAGATGCTGACGGTGAGCATGTCGGTGGTGTTGCCTTGTCCGAGTTTTTCGTTGAAGAGTGCGGCTTCAGCCATTTGGAAGGTCATGGTAACGCCCGTGTTCGAGGTTTTGATGTTGAACTTCGGTGCGGTGTGGTGTATCCGATTAAAGTCTTTCACCCATTGGGGCAGTTCCTTCATGTAATAGGTGGAGGAAATGAAGTGTCCTGCCGATGTGTCCCACCAATAGGCTGCATCGGCGGAATGTCCGGCGGGGAGTATGGCAGCTCGGTCTTTCAGTGCAATGCCGATGACTTTCGACCGGAAGTCGGTGGCAAGTTTGAGTTGGTCGCCGATGGTGGTGGTGAGCATTCGCCGCGGGCTCATCTTTCCCTCTTTGCTTGTTGAGCCTACGGTTTGTGCCTCGGCATCATCGCAGCAATAAACGAACTTGTCGTTGTCGGCGAAGTAGTTGCCGGCAATGCCGTGGATGGCAGGTATCGAGCCGGTGAAGGCCGATGTATGACCTACGGCGGTTACGGTGGGTGCGTAGTTGATGTGGGTGTTCTCGAATGAGAATCCGTCGTTGAGCAGACGTTTCAAGCCGTTCGGGGCATATTCTTCGTTGTAAAGATAGAGATAGTCCCAGCGCATTTGATCAACGACGAGTCCGACGATGAGTTTGGGTCTTGCCACTTGCGCCTCAAGGGTGAGCGCGATGATGAGCAGTGGCAGGAGGATGGATAGCTTTTTCATTTCGTTTGTTGTTGTTTTTGGGGTTGTGTCCGCGAGGAACGGTTGGTAATTGCTGCAAAGATACAATCTTCTTGTTAAAAAACGGTGGTTCGTTGCTTCCTATTTCTTCATTTTTTCTGTCTTCCTTTTCGCGGAGTAAGTCGGCATTATCCTTGTCTCGCGGCTGTCCGCTGCAGAAAGGGAAAGTGGTCAGAACGGCAATCCGATGGCGAAATGTAAGGTTTGTGCGTCCTTGAACCGGTCGATGTTGTAGAATCCGGTTCGCTCCGTGTCGTAAGGCACGTGCAGCCCGATGCCCCAATCCACGCGTATCATGAAGAATCCGAGGTTGTAGCGGATGCCCACTCCCGTGCCGAGCGCAATCTGCCGATAGAAGTCGTTGAAGCGGAACTGTGAACCGGGTCGCCTGTCGTCCTCACGCATTGTCCAAACGTTGCCCGCGTCGAGGAACAAGGCTCCGTAGAGATTGCCCACGAGGTGGGGACGGTATTCCACGTTTGCCTGCAACTTTATCTCACCGGTTTGTTCCACGAAGGAGCGCAGTCGGTATCCGGAGCGATATTTGCCCGGACCTATCTCTCGAGCGTTGAATGCCCGTATGCTGTTTGCCCCTCCCACGAAGAATTGTTCCGAATAGGGTGCGAACCGGCTGTTGCCGTAAGCCCATATCATGCCGGCGTTGATGTGTGCCGCCACGGAGCTTTTGGAACCCACTGCCCACACTTTGGTAAAGGCGGTTTGCAGTTTGACGAACTGTGCGAAGGGATTTTTGAACATCTGTTTTCCCTTTTCGCTCCATGACCTGCCGAAGACAGCGTAACCACCGGCGAGCACGTTCGACGCTTCGCTTACGGTGGTGGTCCAGTTGATGGGATTTTGATGGTTTGCCGGACTTTGATAAGTGTATTGGAAACTTGTCTTGGGAATGAATTGGTCTGCCATCGACACTTCAAGATAGGGCATGCTGTCGATGAGTTCCAAGAACCGGTCGCTCATGCTCTTCATGTATTCGTAGGAGAGTGTGAGAGGCTTGAAGACAAAGGCGTGCCGCTCGTTGGGTCGCCAGCTGTAAGCAAGTTCGCCGGAGACGATGTGGCGTTTGAAATATTTGGAGCGTTTGATGACGTTGGTCGATGCGCTGATGGTGGTCATGGGCGTTTCAAAATACTGTTGGCGAGGCTTTCGTGCGGGGAGTGTCTCGCCTTGCGCGATGGCTTTTTCGCGTTTCTTGCGTCGTCGCTCGCGTCGCAGTCGGGGAGGGGTTTGGAATGGGTTGAGCACGCGTGGGAATTGCAGACTTGCTTCCGCGCCATATTCATAGTCGCTGATGCCCGATTTCTCTGTTTGGTCGCTGCGTACGGATAGCCATTCGTAAGCACCATGCAACCGGATGTTGAGCAGCTCGGCACCGCGAAAGGCGTTGCGCTTGGTCAGTCCGACAATGATTTCAGGTCCATACTTCCCGCTGGTCTTGCCTCTGCCGTAGGTTTCGACGTAGAAATCGTAGGGCTTGTCAAACAGACAATCAATGTTCAGGTCGAGCAGCTCACAAGTGTCGGTGGAATCGTGAGGGGTGAAGTTGAAATTGGTGGCTGCGAAGATGCCGGTGGCATTGAGTTTCTCTTGGCTTTCCTGATGTTTCTCCAGACTGTAGAGACCGCCTCTTCTGAGAAAGAGGTCGTTGGCGATGACGCGGGTACGCAGTGGGGGGCGTTTGCCGTTGTAGTTCACGGTGAAACGTCGCGATTTGCGTTGTTGCGAGAGTTCCTCCATGAATGTTTTCCGCAGGTTGATGGTGATGTTGTTCACGCGCCATTTGCGAATGTTGCGCGCATTGACGGAATCTGCCATCTGCAAGTGCATGATGGCTTTCCCGGCGATGGTCGTGGTGTCGGCCAAATAACTGGCATCGGTGTTCTGATAATAGTAATATCCGTTGTCGCGGAAGAGCGTTGTAACGCGGCGGCGTTCCTTTTCGAGCGTTGCCACGTCGAAAGGGTCGCCGTTGTGTATGACGGCGTTTGCACTATCGGTGCGCAACAGACTATCGGCGGCGGGGGGGAAGTTCACGTAGCGCAGACTGTCGATGGTCCATAGCGGACCCATGTTCACGATGTAGCGCAGCTTCATGGTCTTGGGGTTCGTCTGTGGCAACAGTTCGTAGTTGATTTTTCCGTTGAAATAGCCACGTTTGTAGAGCAGGTTTCTTCCCACGGTGGCATGGAGTTCCGGATTGACATGGCTCATGAGGACAGGTTTTGAGCCGAAAGCGCGCACCACCCAACGGCTGAAGGCTGAGGTGTCGGGCGAGAAAGCGTTCCATACCCACAGTCCGATGGGAAACGGAGAGCGCATCGACGGACTTCCGAAGAGTGCCGCGTTGGGTTTGGTGGCAAGTACCACGTCCAATTCTTCCATAACGGCTCGTGTGTGCTCATCGGGTTGCATGTTGGTGTATTCGGTTCGTTTCATGCCCGTGTAGAGTTGTTCGCCATCGGGGATTGCTCGTGTGCTGCTGCATGCGACAAGCAGCGATGCCACAAGCCCCATCGTCATGGCAAGGATGATGGTGAGACGAGGGGAGGCAAGCTTTCGGGCACTATGGTTGGGAGTTGGATGTGGATGATTTCTTCTCATGCGTGAAATTGATTAAACTGTCGCGTTTCGGTTGGTCGGGTGTGGGCGCAATCCGTTCTTCTTTGTTTTTCCTGAAGCGGAAGATGTCCTTGAAATGGCTGAGCTTTCGTCTCCAAAGGAAGCCCACGCCGAACTCGCTCTGTTCACCTTCGAGCCAGTCGTATGCCTCGCGTTCGTAATAGAGCTTGATATATTTCGTTTCTTTTCGGTTCAGGCGGTATTCCAGCGACAGGTTGTCGAAGAATGCGCCGTTATGATCGGATAGCTGTGAGCCTGTAGATACTCTGCCTCCCATGATGATGCGCAGGCGGTTGTCCCACAATCGTTTGGAGAATTTGAAGGTGTAATCGGTGTGTAGGCTGCCGTTTGCATCGGCAGTGCTCTCCATGTTTGCCGTGAGGTCGAGCCCCATGGAGCTGAGAGCTTTGCCCGTGATGGCGTTTACCTGACTTTGCAGGAATCCGGCGAGGGCACTGTTCATGGCGGCATCGGCGTTCTTGTTGATTGTTCCGTCGAAGTACATTCCGGAGGCGAGCATCGTAACTGCCAATTTCGACCGTTCTTCGGCACTTTTGGTGTTGAGTGTGTTCTGCATTTCCTGATCTTCGGGTGCATCGATGATGAATTCCACGCCGGGTTGTGGAAATCTCTTGGTGAGCCTTACGCCACAGGTGAAATCAACGGCGCGTCCCTGTCCGGAGGCATCGGTTACGTTGGTTTTCACCTCTTCGGTGGCAATGATGCTTAGGAAGGGTTGCATCGGGTCGCCGGAAAATTCTATATAGCTGCCTTCTCGTATGTGGAATGTGCGCAGGGGGATGATGGGCAGTGAGTATTTCATCACGCCATCGTTGAGTGTGTAGCGTCCTCTTACCTGAACGCTGTTGGTCGGGTCGTAGCTGAGCAGCAGTGAGCCGCCGCCAAAGAGGTCGATGTAGTTTGATTTGTCGGGGTTCAGTGCGCATACGATGTGAGCTTGCTCATCGATGTTCAGTCCCAGTCGCATGGTGAAACCGGTGAGGTCGGGTCGGCGCACCACATCGCTGATGGTGTCGTTGAGGTTCGTGAACTGCACGAGATCGTTGAGTTCCGTGTCGGTGGTCAGGGTGGCATCGCGCATGACGTAGGTCATGTCGGTTCCGTTCAAGACCTCAAGTTGTCCGAGCAGTTCGAGGTCGTTTACCGGTCCGCGCATCCTTCCGTTGAAATCGACGAAGGCTTTGCCGTAAACTTCCGAGCGTGGGTTTTCTCTTGCGTCGATGATTTCAAAGTTGTTGGCGCGCATTCGCACGTCCATGTTCATGTTATTGAAATCGGAGAAGTCGAGATGTCCCGATATGTTGAGCGGTGAGTTGTTGTTGGCGAACATTTCAAAGTTTTCGAACTCTATCCTGCTGTCTTTTATCAAGACGGGATCGTCGGCGAATCGCATATCCACGCCGTAGGGGAGGCTGATGAGATGTGCTGAATCGAGGTATAGTTCTCCATTGACTTTCAGTTGATTGAGTGGTCCTTCTACTGTAAGGTCGCCCTCTCCATCACCTTGCAGTCCCACGATGCGGTCGGGGACGAATCCGTTGATGAAGTTCAGTGGGAACCGGTCCATGTTCAGATTGGCTTCGAGTCTGCCTTCGCCTTCGCTCTTGTAGCTTCCCGAGAGTTCGCCTATGCTCCGGTTGTTTTGCGAGATGAGGGCATTGACGAAGTGTGTGCCATCATTAAGCGGTATGTAAACAAGTTCCATGCCCACGTTGCCCATCTTGTTGTCTTCGTAAATCATGTTTTGCACCGTCATGTTGCTCGAAACGGTGAGGTCGGATGCGGTTTGCACCACATGATAGTCGCCATCGAGCACACCCGTTATTTTTGGTGCAAATGGGAGCACGGCGAGCAGTTCTCCCACTTCGAACCGATGCACGGAGAGGGTGAGGTTTTGCAGTGAGGTGGTGTCGTTGTCTTCCGTGATCAGCTGTAGTCCGGCTCCATCGCCTGCGAGCAGTTTGAGGTTGGTGGAGATGCGTTTGTCGCGTCCCACGTAGAAATAGTTGTCGGGGTTTACGATGTAGTCTTTATAGCCCAGCACGGCATCGGGTGAGGTGAGGTTTAGTTTTATTCCTTTGTCTGCCATTGCCGCGCGCATGGAGAGTGCGAGGGCTGTTTTTTGTTGTGCATCGAGTACGGACAGTGTGGATAGTATGCCGTGTTCGTAGAAGGCGCCTTGCAGACAGGCATGATAGGGATAATGGTTGTCCGGGGCGTTGGCTATCTCCAATTGGTAGTTCAGTCCGTCGTCGTGGTTGTAGAGTGTCAGCAGAAGGGAGTCCACTCGCAAGCTGTCGTGTTCCATTCCGTCCACCATCATCTTTCCGTTGAGTCCTTCTTCGGGCGACGAGGTGAGTTGTATGTCTGCCGTTTTGAAGCGATAGCCCTGTTCGGCGAGCAACCCGCTGAAGAAGTTGTCGGTGCCCGATTTCAGTGTGAAGTGTCCGGTGGGCAACAGTTGGCGCAGGGCATGCTGGTCGATGTATTTCCCGGCGATTTGTCGTTGCAGGTCGTTGGCGAATTTCTTGCCGATGTTGGCAAGTTGTTTGTAGCTTCCATTGAGGTCGGTATTCAACAGGAAGTCGCCGCCTTTCACTTCGGCATGTGTGCTGTCGCGTTGGCTGAGCAGGTCGAACGCCACGTCGCCGGGGCTGTAGGTTCGGTTTTTGGTGCTCACGTCGAGATTGTGGAAAGCTCCTTCGGCTCTGAGGTCGTCTGTTCCGGTCATGGTAAAGTTGAGCCGTGTGTTGAAGTGGGTGGTGAAGGGTTGGTCGATGACGCCCAGTTGGTAGAGGTCGGCGTGGGGGAACTGTCCGTCCAGACTGCCTTTTATGTCGTTTCCTCTCATGTCTGCATCCAGTCGGAACGAGCCGTTGAGCAGTGCGATGTGGTTGTTGCCTCGCCTTTCGTCGAGTTGCAGTTGGTCGATGTTTCCGTCCAAATGATGGTAATTCTTCATATTCGACCTGATGTGGAGGTCTGCCTCCGTTTTTGCGATGTAGTGTTTGTCGATGAGTCCCAAGCCTTGTAAGTCGGCGTGTTTCAGATTGCCTTTCAAATGGGTGTCGAGCAGTGTTCCCCGCATGGTTGCCGCCACGTTGAAGTTGCCCCTTACCAGTGGTGTGGGGACTTTTCCGTTCTCGTTGTCGAGGGCGAAGTGTCTTAAAATTCCTTTGAACGAATGTCGGTTCTTGAGGTTCGATTTCACGTCGGCTTCCGTCCATGTGGCAATGGCGTAGCGTTCTTTCATTCCTCCGAGCCGATGCAGGTCGATGTGGCGGAACATTCCTTTTATGTGTCCTGCCACTCCTTTCTTATTGATTGTTCCGGTGTATCTGACGTTGGCTGCGAGCATGCTGTTGTTGCTCTTGATGTGCACGTCGGTGAGTCCGTTGCCCAACCTTATTTTCCCGGCGATGTTGTCGAGGATGTAGTTGCCATATCTGAATTTCCTGATGTTTGCTGCGATGTTTGCCGATGCTTTTCCGCCGAGCAGGTCGGTGCCTTTTCCCTTTGCGGCGATTTTTCCCGAGAAGGGTTGTAGGTTTTGTCGGGGCAGGAAGCGTCCCAGTTGCAGGTTTTGCGCGTCGGCAAGCAGGTTGTAGGCTTGCGTTGCCGTGTTGTAGCTGCCTTTCAGTCGTGCTTTACCTTGTTTTCCGCTCAGGCGGAGGTCGGCTTTGTATTGATTTTTTCTGATGTGGATGTCGCCTTTCAGTGCGATTCCGTTTGGTATGTGCACCGTTTGGCTGATGCTTTTCGGCAGCAGTCGGTTGATGAAGTCGGGATGTTCCGCCCTCATGTCCACTCTCAGGTCGGCTCGCAGGCGTGCCATGTTGGTGGGTTGGGCTATCCATCCCTTTGCCAAGAGGCTGAAACTGCCCGGCAGACTGACTTGTAGTGGGTTGAGCGTAATGTATTTCAGGTTGCCCTGCATGTGCGTTCGCAGCGTGATGGGTTGGGAGGGCAGGGCGCGAAGGGTATGTTTGTCGAGCGAGGTGAGGAAGGGCATCATGTCTGCCACGGAGAGAAATCCCTTGAAGTCGGCATACAATCGTCCCGGGTTGGTTTCCTCAAAGACATTCATCTCCATGCGGAAGTTGCCGGCGAGTTCCGTTCCGGGCATTTGCAGGAAGAGGTTGGGGAGGCTCATGCTCAGCGAGTCCATGCGGAGCGATGTGCGGAGGTTGGTGATTGTCAGTCCGCTTTGTTCTCTGAGGTTGGCAGCCCTGATGTTCGCGCTGATGTCTTTTCCGGCATAGACCAGCGAGTCCATCCCGAGGTTCAGTTCCGTCATGGCGAGGTGTGCCGCGTCGAAGCCCTTTTGTCGTGGTTCGAAGTTGCGATTCATGTGGAATTGCCCCTTGTGCCAGTCGAGCGATCCCACCTTATATATATTGTCGTGCAGGAGGAGTTCGGTTTGTCTTGCCTCCGCCTTTCCGAAAACCGCTTGCAGACTGAGCGTATCGCCCGGCGTGTGCAACCGGAAGTCGGTTTGTGCCAAATGGAGTCGGTCGATGTTGATGCGCCATAGCGTTTTCTCCTTCGTGGTATCGGGGGGCACGGTGTCGCCCAAGGCAATGTCAATCCATCCGCCTTGAAGTTCGGCAAGATTGAGTTTGGCGGAATCGCCTTTGAGGTCGATGCCATGACTGACGAGATGCAGTCGTTGCAGATCGGCTCTGACGCGCAGGTCGCCGATGAAATGTGTGGTATTGGCTTTCAGTTGTCTGAATGTCAGTTCGTCCACCTCCACGCGGTTCTTGAAGAGTGGCATGAGTTGCACCTTCACCACGAGCTGTTTCACGTCTGCCACGGTGTCGGTCTTGCCACGAATGGAGTCGTTGGGTTGCAACATTTTCAGACCGTCGAGCTGCAAATCGAGTGGGAACGACAGGTTCACGCGTTCCAGCGTTATTGTCATGCCCGTTTTCTCGGCAATGCGTGCCGTTGCCTGCCTTACTGCCCAATTCTGAACCGGTGGCAGGTAAAGCAGGAATGTGAGGATAAGAAAGAGCAGAATGGGGGCAAGCACGATGGCAAGCAGCCATTTTATCGCTTTTTTCATTGGGCGGATTTGCTATGAGGTTTGTCGTTTCGTCGGAGTGGGGCAGCAGCGTGCCCCGTCTTTCCGTCAGGGGATGAGCACGCGGTCGTCGATGGGCAGAAATGTTTTCTCGTCCGGCTGTCTCGCAGCCACCCCGAAAGGCATCTGCGCAATCATCTTCCAGTCGGCGGGGATGTTGAATTCCTTTGCCACCCGTTCGTCGATGAGCGGATTATAATGTTGCAGACTCGCACCGAAACCGGCGTCCGTGAGCATCGTCCACAGCGCGAACTGGTGCATGGCATTGGTGTGTTCCGACCATGTGGGGAAGTTGTCGGCGTAGAGGGGGAACTGCTCCATGAGCTTTCTCACGGGACGTTGGTCTTCATAGAAGAGCAGAGTGCCATATCCACTTTGAAAACTACGCTCTATCTTCTCTTTCGTCTTGCCAAAAGCCTCTGCCGGTACGATGGCTTGCAGCGTGTCCTTGGTGATTTGCCAAAGCCGTTGGTGCTTCTCGTGCAGCAACACGACCACACGCGTGGACTGGCTGTTGAAAGCCGCTGGTATGTGCTTTACGGCGAATCGTACCCTGTTGATGATTTCCTCATCGGTGATGGGCGACTCGTTTTTCAGCGCGTAGTGAGAACGTCGATTTGCGATTGCTTCTTGAAATATATTTGTCATGATTTGTTTTTGATGTCTTTGTAAAAAAAATAACGTTACAATTGCAAAGATACCACTTTTTCCACGATTTTTACCATTTTTCACCGAAAACTTTACCCTCTCCGCACATATTTTTTTCATGCCGTTCCCATTCGGAAATCTTCCCCCTCTCGCGCGGCAACATGGAAAGTCGTCCCGACGAGCTGAAAGGCATAGCTTTTACAAGAAAAATCAATGCCAATGAAAGTTTCTGATAATCAGCAGTTTACAATCCACATTTCAAAAGCTTACCTTTTGCCGTCCAAAAGCTTACCTTTTGTAATGCAAAAGCTTACCTTTTATGATGCAAAAGCTTACCTTTCATGACCACTTGATAAGTTATATCGAAGATTTGCATAAATTGAAAGACAGCTCAATGGTGGGCGAAGAGATAAGGGGATATATACAAACTCCATTCTAAAATTAAGAATGGGAATCATAAACAAACATATATGCCTGAAAAAAGTTCCACTTTTATCGTAAGCATCAATCTACCGCTTTTTTGCTTTTTTATGAAAAAAAACAAAGAAATTTGCGCGCGTTTGGAATATAATGCTTATATTTGCTGATGAAATCCAAAGTCGTTATCCGACTTGGGAAGAATGTGAATTTGCCACATCCAAACAGAAAACAAAATCAGAAAATAATCATTAATAATAAAGTTATGAAAATAAATCTTAAACGGTCAATCCTCATGGCAGCCCTCTCCTGCGCCATCATGACAATGAGCGCGGCAACCGGACAGCCCTGCAAAGATTGTAAATGCGGACAAACCTGCAAATGCGAGCAAGGAAACAAATGCTGCAAAAACAAACAAGTCTGCAAAAATGGGAAAACCTGCAAATGCGGACAAACCTGCAAATGCGGACAAACCTGCAAATGCGAGCAAGGAAAAAAATGCTGCAAAAACAAACAAGTCTGCAAAGATGGGAAAACCTGTAAATGCGGACAAAACTGCAAATGCACAAAAGACAGTAAAGCCTGCAAATGCAAACAGGGATGCAAGAAAGAAAATAAAAACTGTAAATCAGGAATGAACTGTAAGAAATGCAAGAAAGGGGAATCGATGTACCATAATCCACTCCTGCAAAAAAGCAACCTGACCTTTGGCGCACCCGACTTCGCCAAGATAAAAGATGCAGACTATCTGCCTGCCATCAAAGTGGGAATAGAAGAACAACGCGCCGAGATAAAGAAAATAGTGGATAACAAGGAAACTCCGACCTTCCAGAATACCATCGTGGCATACGAGAACAGCGGACAACTATTGGAAAGAGTCTCCAACACCTTCTTCTGTGTTACGGAAGCTAACAAGACACCGGAGATAGAAGAAGCCGAGAAAGAAGTAATCCCAATGCTTACCGACTTTGACAACGAGATCAACTTCAACAAAAAATTCTTTGACCGCGTGAAATACGTGTACGACCATGAATACAACAACCTCAAGGGAGAAGACAAAAAACTACTCGAGGTGGTTTACAAGGGATTCGTACGTTCAGGTGCGCTCCTCTCAAAAGAAAAAATGGCGCGCATGCAGGAAATCAACAAGCAACTTGCCAAACTCGAACAAGAATTTGGCAATATGCTGCCCAAGGCCGCTGCCGAAGCCACCGTATGGGTGAATGACGCGAAGGAACTCGCAGGACTTAGCGAGGCTGCCATGGCACAGTGCAAAAAAGACGCGCAGAGCCGTGGCGGAAAAGCTCCTTACTGCATCGTCATCACCAATACCACACAGCAACCCATCCTCGCATCGCTCGACAACCGCACGTTGAGAGAACGCGTTTATAACGCCTCCATCCACCGCACCGACGGAACGGGCAATTACAACACCTACCCAATCATTGTTCAGATTGCCAAACTGCGCGCGGAGAAAGCACAGCTCATGGGATTCAAAAACTATGCAGCCTACTCGCTCGACAAATCAATGGCGAAAACACCGGAAAACGCATACGCCTTCCTCAAACAGCTCATCAAGGAATACCGACCCAAAGCCGACGCGGAAACAAAGGCAATTGAGGAATACGCACGCAAAACACAGGGACGCGACTTCAACTTGCAACCCTACGACCGCTTCTACTACTCGGCGAAGATGAAAAAAGAAATGTTCAACTTCTCCGACGACGAAGTGAAACCTTACTTCAACATCGACAGCGTACTCATCAACGGCGTGTTCTACGCTGCAAACCGTGTGTACGGACTCTCCTTCAAAGAACGCAGGGACATACCTACTTATCATCCCGACATGAAAGTGTTCGATGTGATTGATGCCAACGGCAAACCGCTCGCACTCTTCTACGTTGACTATTTCCGCCGCCCGACAAAACGAGGCGGAGCGTGGATGAGTCCATTCATCAAACAGAGCGGAATACGCCAACAACTACCCGTTATATATAATGTGTGCAACTACGCGAAAGCTCCGGAAGGACAGCCTACATTCGTTACTTGGGACGAGGCAACCACCATGTTCCACGAATTCGGACACGCCCTTCACGGAATGCTCTCCAACTGCTATTACAACACACTCAGCGGAACATCCGTGGCACGCGACTTCGTGGAAATGCCATCGCAATTCAACGAATCGTTTGCAAGCATCCCGGAAGTGTTCAACCACTACGCGAAACACGATAAGACCAATCAGCCCATGCCCGACGAACTGCGCGAGAAGATGCTGAAATCCATCAACTTCCAAGCAGCTTACGCACTCGGTGAGAACCTTGCGGCAACCTGTGCAGACATGGCTTGGCACATGCTCACACCGGAACAAATACCGACAGCCGACAAAGCTGCCGAGTTTGAAAAGAAAGCACTTACGGACATCGGACTGCTCGATACACAAATCCCACCACGCTACTTCACGTCTTATTTCAACCACGTATGGGGTGGTGGCTATGCAGCAGGCTATTACAGCTACCTTTGGTCAGAGGTATTGGCAGTGAACATTGCCGACTACTTCGCAACTCATGGCGCGCTTACACGCAAAGTGGGTAACGACTTCCGCGACAAGGTGCTCAGCAAAGGCAATACCACCGAATTGTTGCAAATCTTCTCCGACTTCACGGGGCTGAAAGCTCCCGATGCTGCCGGACTGCTCAAAGCTCGCGGATTGTAAGAACATATTTAATCATATTCATATTATTAATTCTATGTAGGGAGTCTTGTCGTGATGACAAGCTCCCTTTTTTCGTAATCGGAAAAAGGAGCTTCATCGGAAATGAAAAAAATACAATAAATGTTGCGGAAACCCGAAGAACAAGTGTAAAGACAGAAAAAAAAGAGAGCAATAAATTTGCAAGAATAAAAATAAATTGGTATTTTTGCGGTAGAAATTTCGGTATTCCATCGAAATAAACCTAAAAAAATAAGAAGTTATGAATATCAGTAAGAAAATGCAAGATGCATTCAATAAGCAAATCATTGCCGAATTTTGGTCTTCTAATCTATATATGGGCATGGCCTTTTGGCTGCGCCAACATGGGTGGAGAGGCTTCTCCGACTGGATGTACAGGCAGTCGCAAGAGGAAAGAGGTCATGCACTCGATATGGCAAGCTATGTGCTCAGTCGTGGCGGTGAGGTGAAAATGACAGCCATCGAGAACGTGCCGGCCGACTGGAAAGGTCCGGAGGATATCTTCGAGGCAACCTTTAAGCACGAACAGGAAGTTACCTCACTCATCAACAAACTCGCAGATGTTGCCGATGAGGAGAAAGACCGTGCATCGCAGAACTTCATTGCCAAATACATTGATGAGCAGGTAGAGGAGGAAAGCAGCGTATCCGAAATACTCGACCTCTTCCGTCAGCTCCCCGATCATGCCATTTCGTTCATCGAAAAGAGATTGGAGACTCAGAAATAACCCACGCGAAATCATCGCGAAGTAGAAATATCATCCCCGAGATTCAGAGTACGAAATCTCGGGGATGTTTTTTCTCCATCACTTTGCCAAGCGATGAACGTGGGTGCAATGCTTTCTCGTCTTTCGATTTGTTTCCGAGGTGGATATAATTTCCCAATCGTTGGATGTGCGTTGCCAAATCATGTTCATCATTGCCCATCATTACCCATCGTTGGATGTGCGTTGCGCATTGTTGTGCTCTTTGTTTTCACCATGCGGGATAGGCATTTGCACGCTGTTGGTATGATGGTTGTGGACATGAAGATGTGCGTTGCGGTACTGTCCTATAAAAGTGTGTAAGCTCCTTTTTTCTTATCTTTGTATTTGTAAACCATAAAAAAGAAAAAAATGAAACTTAC
>NZ_SDIK01000085.1 GCF_008016795.1 Prevotella brunnea | reverse complement strand
ATGTTTAGCGGACAGTAATAAAAAAGATTCTGTATTTGCAAGCAAACAATACTGCTTTTTATTTGTAAGCCTGACACTTTTTTATAATTCCAATATTAATTTTTCACAATGGCAATATCAACTTTTTCAGAAGCAATATTGGCTTTTTTCAATGGATATGCGAGCTTATTGGAAAAACGATTGTACTTTTCGTGCAAAAAGATTATACTTTTCGTGCAAAAAGATTATACTTTTCATGCAAAAAGATTATACTTTTCGTGTAAAATGATGGTACTTTTTTATTACTATCAGGAAAAGCTTTTATTAATTTCCAAAATTAAGGCTGACACTTCTTGCGAGGTGTCAGCCTTTTTGGGATTTACCGGACGGCAATAGTATCAAAGATTGTTTATAAACCATTCCGCCACTTGTCGAAGCAAATGGTTTCGGGTATTACCTCCGTAAATGCTATGATTTCTATTTGTGTAGAAGTTTTCTTTGAAATCTTTATCAGCCTGAACCAGTGCTTCTGAATATTCATAAGCGTTTTGAATATGAACATTGTCATCAGCGATACCATGACATATCAGAAGTTTGCCATTGAGCTTACCCACGCGTTCGATGGGATTCGTGGCATATCCGTCAGGGTTTTCTTGTGGCGTGCGCATATATCGTTCTGTATAAACGGTGTCATAGTAACGCCAGTTGGTGGGAGGTGCAATAGATACTCCGGCCTTGAATGTATTTCTTCCTTCACTCATACTCATCAAGGTGTTGAAACCTCCAAAGCTCCAGCCCCAAATTCCTATCCTGCCGGCATCCACATATTTTTCCTTACCCAACCAAAGAGCTGCTTCCACCTGATCTTTTGATTCCAAATCACCAAGTCTCTGATAAATACATTTTTCAAATTCGGCTCCGCGACCACCCGTTCCGCGACCATCCACAGAAACGATTATAAATCCCTTTTGGGAGAGATAAGCATCGAAAATCCCCCCGTTTCCCATTGATCCAATCGACCAGCTGTCAACTACTTGTTGGCTTCCGGGACCACTGTATTGATGCATGATAACGGGATACTTCTTGTTTTCGTCAAAATCGGAAGGCTTCATCATCCATCCGTTCAGTTCAATGCCTTCTGATGTCGTGAACTTGAAAAATTCTTTTGTTGGTATGTCGTATTTAACAATATTGGCGAGGAGAGTATCATTGTTCAAAACCTCTCGAACCATCTTTCCGCGATTGTCATATATGGTATAGACATAGGGATGATTGCGGTCGCTCCATGTGTTCAGGAAGAATTTGTAATCTCCGGAAAATACGGC
Organism: Prevotella brunnea; assembly: GCF_008016795.1. Lineage (GTDB taxonomy): Bacteria > Bacteroidota > Bacteroidia > Bacteroidales > Bacteroidaceae > Prevotella > Prevotella brunnea. The sequence continues at coordinate 42,466 of NZ_SDIK01000085.1, read as the reverse complement.
ATCGTTCCACCCGTCTTTCAAGGATAGACAACTCACTTTTCCATGCTTGTCAGCAACATACGTTTCACGTTGCATGGGCGTTTTTCCGGCCGCTTGAAAGTAAGTGCTGCCTGTTTTTTCGTCATAACCATATACTTTGGTAACATCATAGGCTCCCTTTTCAATTTGGCGAATCAGTTTCCCCTCAAGGGAATAGAGATAAAGATGCATGTAGCCATCTCGGTCTGAAGGCAGAAGAATGCAATTCTTCATAATGGAGATACCTTCCATAGCCTCCTCTTTCACGTATTTTGGAACGTTCTCTTTAATCAGCAATCTACATGTACCTGTCAATGGATTACTTACATAGAGATTAAGCATATCCTGATGTCGGTTCATTGTGTAAATTAGGATTTGATTTTCTCGTGGAAAGGTCTTGACTCTTGGAACATAGCCATCAGTGTCCAATGGCAGTTGATATTGAAGCGTCTTTCCATTAATCAGATTATGCGCCCAAACTGTAACCTTTGAATTATCTTCTCCGGCTTTCGGATATTTATAAGCATATTCGCCGGGATATACCATGAATTCTTTCCTTGTTGGTTTGCTTCCCATGAAAGTTTGCAATGAGTAGGTCTTTACTTTCGATTCATCGTAACGAATCCAACTCAATGTTTTGCCATCACTGCTCCATGCCAAAGCGTTGTTGAACCCAAACTCTTCTTCGTTCACCCAATCGGGCACGCCATTGATTATCTCATTAAACTTTCCATCTGTTGTAATCTGTTTCTCGGTTTTCCCATCTGTGATGAAAATATTATTATCTCTTACAAAGGCGATATGTTTCCCATCAGGCGAGAAAGTCGGAATCTGTTGTAACCCTTTCTCGGATAGCTTTTTCATGGTTTTGTTTTTTATGTCATATAAATAGAAATCGGCCTTGTATGATCTTCTATATATGCGTTTGGTGTTCGTTTGTATCAAGATGCGTCCATCATCCGATATCTTATAGCCTTCAAAATCATTTATCGACACCCCTTTAGTATCTGCAACATCAAAGAGGACGCCTGTTTCTTTTCCCGTCTTAAAAGAGTACTTAACAATCTTTTTTGAATCGGAAGACATCTGTGCGTATTCTGATGTCCCTTTTAGCGGATTAACACCTGAAATTCTTTTCGCCGCAAAAGCATTATCGGTAAAATCTTTAAGCGAAATAGGCTCACCGGCAAAGATTTGAGCTGACACTGTGATGATAGTCACACACATAAATAGTATCTTTTTCATATATTTCATTGATTTAACAGTACAAAAGTACAAAAATATATATAACTTTGCAAAAGTATGGAACAATACTATTGTGATTTTGGCAATTGGATACGCAAACAATTTCCTTTTCGTGTTCAAAAAATATCTGTCGATGCCGGATTTACGTGTCCCAATAGAGACGGAACGATAGGGAAGGGGGGATGTATTTTCTGTGATAACCGAACATTCAATCCTGTTTACTGTAAAACGGAAAAGACAGTAACTCAACAATTGGAAGAGGGCAAGAACTTTTTTGAAAGAAAATATAAAGATATGAAATATCTTGCATATTTTCAGGCATATACAAATACTTATATGCCTTTAAAAAAGTTGCGTCAATTATATGAGGAAGCTCTCGAAGTAAAAGATGTGGTGGGATTAGTCATTGGAACCCGCCCCGATTGTGTAAACACGGAATTGCTGGATTATTTAGAGGAACTTAATCATAAGACCTTTCTAATTGTTGAGTTTGGGATAGAGAGTTGCAATGATAAGACTTTGAACTTTATCAATCGAGGACACAATTTTGCATGTACGAAAAGAGCAATAGAGAAAACCGCAGATCGTGGAATATTTGTGGGAGGGCATGTAATTATCGGGCTTCCGGGAGAAGATAAAGAAGAAAGTTTGCGTCAAGCTCCCATCATATCTTCTTTGCCTTTGACCATTCTCAAAATCCATCAAATGCAAATTATTCGAGGCACGAAATTGGCAAGTTTATACAGAGAAAAGCCCTTTAAACTCTATAGTCTTGATGAATATGTTGAGTTAATTGCGGACTACATACGTTTAATTCGCAAAGACATGGTGTTCGAACGTTTTGTTAGCCAAAGTCCTGCAGAACTTCTTATCGCTCCGAAATGGGGTATAAAGAATTATGAGTTCACAAATCTCCTCAATAAATATCTTAAAAATAAATCCTAAAAAACTATTTCCCATTTTATCTGATAGATAGGAAAATCCGAATATATTCCTCTTATTTATCGATTATTGTTCGATTCCAAAACATGCGAAATTTGTTAGCTTTAACAATTCTTCATAGGAAGTCTTCGGATGCTCTTTCATGTACTTTGAGACAACTTCTACATATTTTGTCCGATAAAAATGATGAGATAAAGCTTGATTAACAATCCATTGAATTTTTCCCATGTGCAAATCACGTTCCATTTGTGGACGATTTTCAAAATTTTGCAGGGGATATAATCCCATTAGAAAGAATGACAAGCAATCCGGTAGGATATACTCACGTGTCATCTGTTGCCGTTGTTGTTCCGTGTAGTATTTCTTATAAAGAGGATAATCAGCCCCTAAATACTTATCTAGAGAGATGCCTATTGCTCCATTGCCTACCACCACACTTTGATCCAAGGCGGAAATCTGTGCATAAATCATTGGTACAGAAATATTTGGCAAAGAATGTTTTAATCGTGAAAACGCATTGGTCAGTTGTTGATTCAAATCATCCATATTGGCATATTCAGCTTCAACATCTGCTATAAGGCTTTGTAAAGTGGTATCTTGATAAAATTTTAAAAAACGTGAGTTTATGTCAGGTGCAGTTGCGTCACCTATTTTTATAACATCTTCAATGAGTGTTCGGGTTTCAATTGGATATTCTGTGTTCATCTCTTGCAATGCAGAATAATCGCCTGTTGTAAGATAGCGGTATTCAAGTCTGTCATAACGTTCAATAACGATGGCGTGATCTGCTGAATCGTCTTTAGAAAGTCTTAATTGACAGCCTGCAATCAAGAATGACAGAAAGAATAATATGTAATAAATCCTCTTCACTGACTATTTTTCTTATGTATATTGCTTGAGTGGTACAAAAGTAAGTATAAAAATTCGGTTGTGCAAGTAAAAAGTAAAAAGAATTAAAATAAAAAGCAAGAAATCTCCAATTTTGTAAAAAAAACATAAAAACCTACTTTAACTTACTGTATATTTTGTTTCTTTTTACATAATAATTCCATAAGACGGAGTAGTTTTTTCGCATGCTTCTTGGTTTTTGATTAAATTTCGTTGAAACAATCTCTCGCCGTTTAAAATCTTTCCGCCATGTCTTGAAAGCTTTTCTTCCTTTTATGACAGCTTTGAAATCCTGAACGTTCCAATGAAATATTAACATTTGAATGGCCGCCAAATAATCAAGAATGAAGCGAATGCGCATCACTTTGGAAAGCTCTTCTTCCGGTAGGTTTTTCCATAACATCGTAAGATTATTGCGAAAATTGAGGAATGTTTTCTGTGGATTTGTTTTTGGAAGTGTACCACCTCCCAAATGATATACAGAACTCTTGGGGAAGCAATAGATTCGCCCCCCGTTTAATTGCAATCGCCACGCCAAGTCTATTTCTTCGTTATGAGCGAAAAAACGTTCATCGAATCCACCAACAGCCCAAAAGGCTTCTGCACGAATCATCAAGCAGGCGCCCGTTGCCCAAAATATTTCCACCTCATCGTCATATTGCCCTAAGTCTTGCTCCACAGTCTCAAAAACTCTACCCCTACAAAAAGGATATCCATATTTATCGAGTTCACCCCCTGATGCCCCTGCATATTCAAAATGCGATCTACTTAGAAGTGAAAGTATTTTTGGTTGGCATGCAACTATGTCCTTCCGTCTATCCATTTCTGATAAAAGTGGTTGTAACCAGTTTGGAGTTACTTCTACGTCGCTGTTCAAAAGCAGATAATACTCACTTTCTATCTGCTTTAATGCTCGATTGTATCCTCCTGCGAAACCATAATTGTGGGACAATTGAATAATTCTTATGTCGGGATAGGCTTTCGTAAGCCATTCAACGGAATTGTCGGTAGAAGCATTATCGGCTATGATTATTTCCGCTCCTTGTGAATACCTGACCACGGTGGGCAAATATTTTTCAAGCATGTGTTGTCCATTCCAATTAAGTATGACTATGGAGATTCTCATATTGTTTCAACCTTTAATGCTGTTTTGTTAAAATTGAAATCCCCTAATTTTACTTTCATAATTTGATTGTCATATTCTTCCTTTACTTGTGCCGGGGGAAGCTCCACACGAATATAATTTTTGGTAAATCCGTGCATAACTTTGCCTTTCACTGCTTTCTCGAAAAGCACCTCGCTTTCTTGTCCGATGTACTGTTTGTAAAAAGCGGTTGTCATTTCATCGGAAAGCCTTAAAAGTTGATGTGCTCTTTTCTTCTTCTCGCTCTCATCTACTTTATAGGGTATGGAAAGGGCAGAAGTTCCGGGACGCTCCGAATAGGGGAAAACATGAAGTTGTGAAATGGGCAATGAACGAATAAATTGAAAACATTCTTCAAAGTTTTCAGGTCGTTCGCCTCTGCAACCTACCATTACGTCCACACCGATGAAGGCGTCAGGCATTTTCTTTTTAATCAATTTTATCTTGTGTTCAAAGAGAGTCGTGTCGTACCGGCGATGCATTAATTTCAATACTTCATTTGAACCACTTTGTAATGGAATGTGAAAATGAGGCATGAACGCTCGAGAAGTAGCACAATAGTCTATGAGCCTATCGTCTATAAGGTCTGGTTCAAGTGAACTGATGCGAAATCGTTTAATCCTATTCACCTGATCCAATGCTTTCACAAGGTCAAGAAAAGTTTCACCTGTGGTTCTGCCGAAATCGCCAATATTAACACCCGTGAGTACTATTTCTTTACCTCCTTCAAGAGCTGCCTTTTCAGCTTGTGCGACAAGAGACGCTATGGTAGGATTTCTTGAAAGTCCTCTGGCATAGGGAATGGTACAATAGGTACAAAAGTAATTGCACCCATCCTGCACCTTCAAGAAATAACGCGTTCGGTTTCCTTTTGAACAGCTTGGTTGAAACTTTTTTATATCTTTTGTTTTAACGGAATGAATCGAGGGTTCACGAAAGATATTTTGTCCGGAAGCCTCTTCTTGGGATAAATGATTCCACGCATCGCTTAAATACTGAATTAAATCTGCTTTTTCATTGCTTCCCAAAACTAAATCTACTCCTTTTAACTTCGCTACTTGTTCGCTTTCCAACTGTGCATAACAGCCTGTAACTATAATGAATGCGTCGGGATTTTGGCGAACCATTCTGTTAATGATTTGTCTGCATTTATGATCTGCTATCTCGGTTACAGAACATGTGTTTATTAAACAAATGTCAGCTTTTTCATTCTTTTGTGCTTCGCGAACCCCCATATCAAACAAGGTACGTGCAAACGTGCTGGTCTCTGAAAAATTCAGTTTACAGCCTAATGTATAGAATTTTGCCGTCTTCCCTTGAAAAGATGTTGTATCAATCATGGCTGCAAAGATACTTCAAAACGTCCATAACTCCAAATTTTATGTGGCTGTGCCCAATAGTGTTCTAAATATTTTTTAGAAAAACTCACAAAACATTGCATAAACCACGACTTGACATGTTTTATCTCTAACCATAATATAGCGCATTACTTCCTTATGTCTCCAATTTCTATTCAGGTGATGGGAAACAGACGCTTGATAGCGAACATTCGACTCGACCATCACTACGAAATTATATTACAAAACTGCATGCCGAGGCACGATTCATAATCTATTGATAATCAGAGTGATATTAATCGCAATTTAAAAGCTTAGCTTTTGCACTCCAATTCATGACCTTTTGCATTATAAAAGCTTAGCTTTTGGAAAGTGAAAGCTTAGCTTTGGATAGATGAATGAAGAATAATTAGGACATTATTGAACTTTTTCATATTGAGAGAAAGGTTTTCGCTTTTTCAATGTTCCGGCTAAATAGGCTTTAATGACCGATTGAGGATTAAGTTGAATAATTTTTATCATTTATTGAAACATAGATAGCACCTTGGCTTGCAGAGCTTTTTCTTTGTTTATATAGGTAAGACAGCCTTTGTTTATCCAGTTTACAACATTACTTTCCCTTTTGCCAAATACAGAAGAAACAATATTGAAATCAACATCAACACCGTTTTTGCTAAGAGTAATTGCAACCATTATATTTTTCCTTTGTGAACGAAGTTTTGTATGTATAGTACGATTACTCTCTCGCTGATAATTGTTGATATCAATTCAAAAGCCGGAAAGAAAAGAATAAAAAGCAGTGGAAGTACAGAGAAAGGAAAGATGAATTACACATGTTTAAGGACACTACCCAGTACCCAATATAAAACCACCCGAAACAAGATGGTGCGTTCCGGGTGGTTTGATTTTTTGTTTATTTCTTTCTGTTGTGTGTGATTACTGACAGATGGCGTGTCGTACGGGCATTTTGAAGTTTCGCTTGGAAACGATTTTCTGTTTAGCTGTGCGAATTTTCGGTCCGGGTACGAACGGACTGTGCAGCAATACGTATTGCATTCTTTTGGCTTGTTCTTCTGTAAATTTGTTTCTGAGCGTCCAATAGTAATCCATTATGTTGTTCGATGTGAACTGTTCGCCTGTAATGCTGTTGGTTCTCAATATCCACTTGTTTACGTCCTCCTGTGTGAACTTTGGATGTGCCAGTGTGTATTTTGAAAGCTCCTTCAGGTATTTCTTACGGTTATAGGTGGGTGTGTCTTTACAAAAGTCGCTGTCTTCGTTGTAGTCGGTTTTCATATTGGCATCTTCTCCAAACACGTGTCTCAGTCCGAGGTAGTGTCCTAATTCGTGAGCGATGGTTGACACGAAGTTGGTGCTTTCGAGGTTGTTTCCGGGTTTGGTGTAGGCGTAGAGGCTGTTTACGCTGACGCAATATGAGATGGGCAATTCGGTCGGCGCGATGTTGTTTGGAAGTTTTTCCAGACCGTCGAGCGCGTCGGGAGCTATGGTATATGGAAGTGTTGTGACACCGGTTATATCAGGATCAGAGAAGTTGTACAGACAGATGTTCACGTAGCGGTTTTGATCCCACAACAGGTCTCTGTAGCGTTTTGGAGCAGCTTCAGTATATCCCATGAACCGTTTGTAGTCTATTTTATCGATGTTCCATTGTACTCTGTGTACTCCTGGCTCAGCCATTGTGACCCCATTGGGTGTTTCTGTTGCCATAACGAATTCTACATTGAGGTGAGGTGCGGCTTCTTTCCATATTTTGTTTACATCGGATAGCACTTCTTTCAGGTATCCTTCTCTTAAGTTTTGCTTTTCGTTTTTTGCGTCTCGGTAGATGACATGAAATACGACGGGAAGTTTGTAAGCGTAGTTCTCATCAGGTTTCTGGGCAGTCTCCTGTACTATTTCGATGGTTTTCGTTTGTGTTCCATCTACTGTTGCGAGGGTGAGAATGTCTTTTCGCTCATCTCTGTACAGGTTTTCCGTTATATTGATTTCTACTTCTCGTGTGCCTTCTCCGTTTGTAATTTCAGGAACGGCCCATCCTTGTTTCGATGAGATAGTCCATGCCACGTTTGATGTGACCTTGATGTTTATTTTTGCTCCCTCTACTGGGGCTTTTATTTCTGTTTTGTCAATTTCGAGTATTGAGTTTTGTATTACATTCTCATCTTCGCATGAAGCAAAAAGCATTGCTGTGCCGAGAATCATGAATAGCATGATTTTTCTTATCTGTTTCATAATCGTGTTCGCTTATTTGTTAAAAAATGAATTGTTGATGCTTTTTCGGGGCATGACTTTTCTCAGGATGTTGTTTTTCCTGACTCCGAGGACTCCGGGTTTTGCGTATTGACTGTAGTCGGCAATTCCTGATGTGGGGCCTGTATAGTCAATGGTGATGTGCTTTCCCTGTGGTGTTGTCAGATCAGCCTTGACCGTAATGTCTGTTCCCTTGGTGGTAATGGTCAGTTTTCCTCCACTCACCAGACCTATTGACTCATAGTCGAGAGCATCGCCGATTCGGGTATAATAAGTTCCTTGTGGGACATACATTCCGAATACTTCTCCGTACAGACCTGCGATGATTGTAAATGGTTGTAGGGTTATGCCAGGGGCGGACGTCACTACCTTGTCGTATGTGCCTGCCAATTTGCTGATGTCCATGGATGGACTGTAAGGTGTAAGCAGTGTGAGGTTAAGTAAATCGCCTGCTCCTGAGATGAATCCGCCTTGGTCGGTAGGCGTGTTGTAGAATGTCAGATTATATGTTCCGTACTGTCCGGCTTTGTCTTTGGAGTAGTTGCCTGACATGTTGGTTGGAATAACGTTCACGTCTTTCTCCAGTGGGTTGTAAACTGCTGGGTCAAGGCAGGTGAATGGGAGCTTTCCGCTGAAGTGGCATTTGATGTTTTTCTCTATGCCGTTGTCTTCAATCTTCAGGTCAGCGTCAAATGTATAGACGTCGTCTTTTGTGCGATCAACTTTTACGTCTCCGTCAACGATTTTGTATTCGTATCCGTTTGATGCCACTCCGTCTTTTACTTCTGTTGCGATTACGAAGTTACAGTTGAAAGCATCGGCTGTGCCTACCTCGTGTCCGTCAGACAGATGATAGGTGCCTGGATTCAGTTTCGCGTTCCGACTGTCGTTTGAGAGGACGTCGCCTATGAAGAGACGAAGTGCATGGTCGTTTACGCGGGTTGGGAGTCCTGATGTGCTTATGGGGCCATCGGTAAAAGCCAGCATGTAATAGCCTACGTTGTTTTTATAGAAGTCTCCGTAGTACTGTATCCACCCCTCTTTCAACTCTACATAGTAGGCGTATGTTTTTCTAGTTGTGAATGCGAGTGTTTTAGTTTTCACTTCCGTTACGTTGCGTACTGCTATATATACGACGTAGTCTTTTTCGGGGAGGAGGTTGTTGATGGTTACTTCCTGTTTCCCGCCTTGCAGCGACAGTGCCTGTCCGTCTTTGAGTATTGTGGCAGGTGTGGGAGCTTTTTCTGTTGCAAGTTGGCAGATGTATGCTCCGGCTTCGGTCGGGTTTCCTTCAACGCTGAACATGAATGATTCTGTTCCGGTTTCAATGGCAGTTACCGATAGGTCGGGTATCACTGCCCGTGTTTCGTCTGTTTCGCAGCCTGCCAATGCCAATGCTGTCAGCAGGAGAAATGCATGGATAAAATTTTTCATAAGTGTTTTATTATTATTGTTATGTACGAATCGGATTGTCTGCACGATGTTTTGAATGCCGTCTTCGTGCGATGGAACGCTGCGGTTCGTCAGTTACAAAATTAAACAATTATGCTTAAAAGATTAATAAAAAAATGGAAAATTGTGTGACTTTACATAAAAAGTCACACAATTTTAGGCTTTTGTATGTGTTTTTGCTATTTTCTGATAATCTGATGGTGACAATCCAGTAACTCTTTTGAAGGCTCTCGAAAAGCTTTCTCTTGCCTTGAAGCCTACGCTGTGTCCGATGGATTCAAGTGTGAATCGTTGGCTGTTGGTTATATCGTTCATGCGACGGCACGCTTCTTTCACTCTGTATTCGCTCAGGAGCAGAATGAAGGATTGTCCGAACTTTTCGTTGATGACTTGTGATATGTCTTTTTTTCCGGCATGGCATAGTTTTGCCAACTGTTCGATGCTGAAATCCTCGTTGTAGATTTCTTCCGATTCTTTCATTACTTTTTCTATTTTCTGCCTGAGCATGGATTTCCCTTCTTCGTCGAGGTTGCTTTTGCTGTATTTTGGTTTGCCGCCTGCAATTTGTAGTTGCATTCTCTGATAGAGAGTGATGTTTTGATTCTTCAGTCGTCTGTTTTTTCTGAATAGTATAATGAGAAAAGCTATGGTTATGAGTACGATGCCAGCGCTAAGGAGTGCCAATAGGTTTTGCAGTCGGCGTTTTTGTTTTAGGTTGCTCACTTCGTTTGCAAGGCTGCGCACGTTGCTGAGCAGATGGTTGTTTTTCACGCTGTTTAGGTTGTTGGCAATGAGCAGTGAGTCCCGATTTCTGTAGTATGCCAGTTGGTATCGGTCGGCGCTTTCTTTCTTTCCTTTTTCGTTAAACAGTGCGCAGAGCAGTTTGTCGGCATCGGTTTCCACGTCTTTTAGTTTCAAGGTTCTGCCCATTTGTTCCAGTTTCAGGGAGTAGGCGAGTGCTGAGTCTGGTTGTCCAGCCATTTTATATATGCTTGCTATGTGCCAGCATGAGGCGCATCGCAGTCGATCGTCAATGCTGTTCCTTCCGTATTTCATTTGTTTTTTCAATATGGCGGTGGCTTCTGCGTAGCGTTTTTTTTGTAGCGCTCTGACCACTTTCAGCATCATTCGGGCATATTGCTGGTGTGGTGTGGGCTTGGTGATGTGTGTTTGTTCAAACAAGTCGGTCTGCTTCCTGAATGCGTTGATGTTTTCTTTTTCCAGTCCGAAGTTCCAGAAGTTGATGAACGAGGACACCATGTTTGTCCAGTCTTTCATCTGGAGTGCCTTGTTGAATGCCTTTCGGTAGTAGTGGCGTGCCGCTTCGACGTTGTTTGCCGATGGGAAGCATACGGCATAAAGGCTATAGAGGTGTCCCATGTTTTGATTGATGGAAATGCGCAGTTTTTCGTCTTCGCAATATTGGTTAGCTTTTATGAGGCACTCCATGGCACTGGCGTAGTCGAAAAGATAGAACATATAGATGAATCCGCTTCGGTTGTAGCCTATGGCGATGTAGCGTTTTTCCTCGGTGGTAAGTCGTTTTTTGTGTTGGAGTTTAGTGATTAGCATGATGTTGTAAATCAGTGCGCTGTCAGGGCGGTTGCCTACAACGAGCGCAGCGTCTGCCATGTTTAGCAGTTGTCTTTCTGTCATTTTTGTTTTCAGCCCGCCCCAGTCCTCGTTTTGCGCATGAATCAATGGCAGTGTAAGGAGCAGAAGGCACAGGATGATGCTATAGCGTTTCCAGTTCATATTGCAAAGATACAACTTTATATTGAATGCGAGATGGATATCTATTTCAAAAACTCGCTCTTTCCTTTTCAATTGCGGTGTTGTCTGCCAATAGTATTAAAACCCTTGTTATGTTTTCGTCTCATGTTTTTGATCAGGAATTTTTTTGCTTTAGTGAAAACAACTTCTTATACTTTTTGAAAAATCATTAAGGAAACTGCCTAAAAAAAACAAATATCCTTTGCTTTTTATACGAAATACATTATCTTTGCAAAGAAATACTTAGGTAGTACCCTGGTTCTGTCGCTGGTATTTTTATACGAGAGGAAAGTCCGGGCAGCATAGGGCATCCTGCTTCTGAAAGTAGAAGCTATTGGCAACAGTAGATATAGGTAGAAGAAAATAACCGCCATCAACTGTGGTAAGGGTGAGAAGGTGGTGTAAGAGACCACCGGGCAAGATAGGTAACTGTCTGCTCGTACCGTTCAGGAGCTGCAAGTTCATGTAAACCGTTGTTTGAGAGTTGCCCGCTCGAAACTATGTTACAACGGAGGGTAGAACGCTATACTGTATGAGGCGACTCGTCAGACAGATAGATGACAGATGTTTTCATCTTTCGAAAGAAAATGAAAAAACCGAACCCGGCTTATAGGGGTGCTGCTTATTTTATTACTCACATCTCTCTCTCGTGAAAATGGGAGAGAGATGATGAGATTTTCCAACACACAATGAACATGAAGTTTTCACAGGAATATAGAACTGCTTTGTATGACTTTCAACATCAGGTTGAAAGTAAAATAAAGAACAATGAACATGATGCCACATTCCCTCAACGGCCTTCACAGCTAAGTGAAGAAGAACTTGCGGATTATCTCTTTGAGTATCAGGCAGCTTTAGATAGTGCAGGGAGTGAGAGATCTCAATATACGATTGCCGGATTTCTTATTTTTTTACCAATCATTGTGCTATCTGCCTTTCCAGATCAAACTCTCCCTTTTAAGGGGTTCTATAATGTTCTGATGGCGATTGGAATAGGATTGGTATTATTTCTCGTTTATAAAATCTTATCTAAGTTGAACGTACAGCGAAAAATAAAAGTGGTAAATACAAAGTATCCTTATGCGAAGAATTATGTGGACAAAGTTATTGACTATCAAACGGTAAAGGGATAATTAGCGAGTAGAATATCTTTTCAAGAAACAAAACCTTTAATGAATATGGAATTACCAGATTTAACCAAATATACGAACCGCTTTTCAAAGACAGGGTTTATAGATAAAATTCAGCGTATCGCGAAGAGATCCGGTGCTAAATTGGTTTATGCCGCTTTAATACTTTTCTATTCAATGGAGAGCGACAAAATCTCAATCAAAGACAAAGCAATTATAATAGGTGCATTGGGTTACTTGATTACCCCATTGGACGTGATTCCGGATGCAATACCGATTACAGGTCTGGGTGATGATCTCGCTGTTTTGATTTACGTCCTTCATAAGATATGGGGAGAAGTGGATGAAGACGTGAAGAATAAAGCGCATAAAAAGCTAAGTCAATGGTTTGATGAGGACGAAATGAAAGCTGCCGACAACCTATTCTCTAAAGATAAATTAGATGACCCGATTTGATTTATCCGATTTGCGCATTGAACTTATGAATTAAATATAATAACAACTGCAATTAATGAATTAAGACAAATGTTTCTGCAATACATCATTATCACTGTTGTTTTGTTGGCTTCGTTAACTTATGCCATTGCGCTTATTGTCAAAACTCTTAAGATAAAAAAAGGAGTTTGTGATGGATGTCCCGGCTGTAAGCTTAGTAACAAATCACAGGGAGGACAAAAATAAATGAAAAGAATATTATTGTTTTCATTCCCGATGAACACAAAGAATTTGAAACCATAACCAATGTAGCACAATGTATCAGTGATAAAAACAATCCCTATTACGATCCGACCATAGACGTGGATAGCTGTTGGCACACCTTTATAAATCTATTTTCACAAGAAATGCTGGAATACCTTTTCAATCACAATATGTTCGCCAATCTTATGTTTCCCACGACAAACGGTAATAAAGCAGAAGCGAGGAAATTGGTAGTGGAAAACTGGGATTTCTTGGCCAGATGTTATAAACGAATGAACTATTAAATACCAATATCGAAAGCAAAATTAAGAAAAAGTTGGAAGCACTTCCGACAGAGAATGTTATTAGTTTGATGATGAGTCTGTCCGGGTAATACAAAAGACAAGCATATTCTTTATTTAGCCGGGTCATTGAAGACGCGAAAATCCTTCCCGGTTATATGGGAAAAATTCAATAATGTCCTAATTATTCTTCGTTCGTCTATTCAAAGCTTAGCTTTTGCTTTCCAAAAGGTAAGCTTTTGCAATGCAAAAGGTCATGGATTGGAGTGCAAAAGCTAAGCTTTTAAATCGGAATTAATATCATTCTGATTATCAATAGATTATGAATGGTGTTCCGGACGTAGCTTTTGTAATATAATTTCCTGATGATGGTCGAAGAGAATGTTCGCTATCAAGCGTTTGTTTACCATCGCATGAATACGAATTTTGGGGTCATGAAGGAATATGTGTTATTTACCATTGCAAGAAAATACGTCCAAGCTCATGATTTGATACGACCTTGCATTAGGCTTCCACAAAATCATTTAGGGCACTATTGAGAAAAAGATAAAAGATTTCTCACTGCCATACAACATTGAAAAATTCTAATAAGCGATTTGGGTTGAAAGAAAACAGCGTACAATCCAATAAGAATCGTACGCTGACACTGTGTAGGCTTTGAAGTGTGGCGGAAGCAATGCCGCTTTTTCAAGTCACCATGTCAGTAGTTTACGGATTATCGCGACACAGTGCTCCGCCGACAACACAGTTAGGTAAAAATCGTCAGTCAGTATCTTCCCCCATCGCCTGCCACTACGAGAGTTCCGACAGATGAGTCATCTCGTTATGCTTCGTGCGACGTGCCTGAACGAGTTTGAGCAGGCGCAGCATCGACTTCGGTTCAATCATCCGCCTGACGAAAATATTGGGTATAGCCACTCCCAGCGCTATGAACAGGATGACGAGACTGGCCTTGATGCCGTAGTTGAAGGCCACCGTCAGCTCGCCGACAACGCCCGTCATCTCAATGAAACCGAAGAGCGAGCGATACATGAGCACACCGGGAATCATGGGAATGACCGCCGGAATGGCTATGACCTGATGGGGAATGTTGTGCCACACCATCTGCCGGGTGGCAATAAGGCTGATGAGTGCCGATCCGACAAACGAGCCGATGATGATGCCCTGGTCGAGTCCCACGTTGCCGTTGCTCTCCCCAAGGTTGACGAAGTTGCGCGTGCAGACGGCAATGATGCCTGAAATGGCCAGCACAGGGAGTATGCGCCGCGGCGTGTTGTAGATGGTCGAGAAGCCCATCGCCGAGATGGCCGCCGCCAAAGCATAGTCGAAATAAGTGTTGTGGGGCGTCATGCTGAGGTCCTTCACAAAGTTGTCGATGCCGCAAATCTGAATGGCCAGCACAATTCCGAACGACATGGCGAGCAGCATCATCAACGTAGTGTAGGCCCTTGTCGCACCCACCGACACATGGTTGCTCACCATGTCGCTGACAAAGTTGATGAGCGGCACACCGGGGACGATGAACAGCGTGCAGGCCATCAACGGATGGTAGGGCGTGGCACTATGCATGAATGCCGGAACGCTCGCCGCAATCTCCGGGTCGAGCGACAGAAAGGAAGTGAGCCAGGCCAGTATGGTGGCTAAAAAGGCACTGACAGCTATTGCCACATAGGTGTTAATGTCGTGCCGTGCCAGCCACATCTTCAGTCTGAAGCCCAGTATTGCGGGCAGCGACGCATAGAAGAAGGCCGTCCAGTCGCACCCGAACTGCACACAGAAGCCACCACACGCAAAGCCAGCGGCCACGGATATCATCCAAGGGGTGTAGTTCTTCGGCACGTGACTCAGCGCATCGAGTTCCTCTTCGTACCTATCGAGACTCCAGTCCTCACGCAGCGCCTGCCAAAGCATCTTGCTGACGCGCGAAATGACAGTGAACTCGATGACGTGGTGGTCGCACCGCTGGTATTTGGAGAACGAGTGTCGCTCGTCGCTGATGTTCACCATGATGATGTCGTAGTCAAGGTGAATGTGAACATACTCCTCAGGCAGTCCGAGGAAAGCCTCGCAGCGTCGTAGGTTACGCATGATTCTGTTACAGTCGGCGTTGCTCGACATGAGAATGGCACCTGTGCGCACAAGTAGGTTGAGTTTGCGGCGCAGTTCGTGCTCTGTCATGTTTCGTTCGTCATCAATGGCCTGTCGTCGCAGTGCCGCTTCCTCGTGAAGCAGCAGCTCGTCGAGCTCCATCGATCTTTCGGGCTTTGAGGATTTGTCTCCTTGCATGTTGTAAACGTTTTATTTAGACGATAGACATGATGAGCACCTGAATGATGATGATGCGCAGAATCATGGCCAAGGGGTAAACAATCGTGTAGCCGATAGACGGTACATCGGTGGAAGTCAGTTCGTTAGCATAGGCCAGTGCCGGAGGGTTCGTGTTGCCACCCGACAGCACTCCCATCAGCGTGAAGAAGTTGAGGTGCATGAAATAGCGACCGATGATGCCCCCGATGAGTATCGGCAGCATGGTGATGGCCAGTCCATAGCCTGCCCACTGCAGCCCTTCGGCAGTGACAACGGTTGAGATGAAATCGCGACCGGCCTGCAATCCCACACAGGCGAGGAACATTGTGATGCCGATTTCACGCAGCATGTTGCCCGATGAGAAAGTGGCGATGTTCAGCAGATGATGCTTCGTTCCGAAATAGCCCATCAGTATGGCGATAATCATTGGTCCGCCAGCCAGTCCGAACTTAATAGGCTGCGGCAGTCCTGGAATGATGAAAGGAATATGGGCGAGCACACAGCCGAAGGCTATGCCTATAAAGATAGGAATAAGGTCACCGTAGGAAGTGCGATTGTTGCGCTTCGACACTTCAGAGTCGGTGTGTGCCAGTGCGTTTTCTGTGCCAACGACGGTCAGCACGTCACCAGTCTGCAACACGAAGTCAGGAACGGCAACATAGTCGATACCGTTGCGGGTTACTTTCGCCACGTTTGCCCCAAAGCGCGATCTGATATTGAGTTCCTTAATGGCCTTGCCGTTTAGTAAAGTATTGGAAACCAAGAATCGGTTTACATTCATGATGCTGTCGAACTTCGTCCAGTCGAAGTCAATTACTTGTCCGAAGAGTGCCTTCATGATGGCAACGTCCTTCGGAGCGATAGCCACGCCGATACGATCGCCCTCGTGTAGCATGGTGTTTCCTGAAACAATGTGGCATGTTGAGTCATCGTCCTTGAACACAATGCGTGTGACCATGAAGTCGCACTTGGCAAACCGGCTGATTTCGCCTATCGTCTTGCCGATGATTCGCTCATTGTCCACCTCGACGGTGATGTGGCGAATGCTCAACCTCTCTGTGCTGCCGAGTCCGCGAAAGGCATTTTCCTCTTCCTTTCGGAGATTGATGCGCAGCACGTAGCGAAGGATAATGAATGAGAGAACAACGCCCAGCACACCCATGGGGTAAGTGACGGCATAGCCGATGGCAATCTTTGGTGCGTCAATGCCGAAGATGTCGGTCGTCGCCTGCTGTGCCGCACCGAGCGCCGGGGTATTGGTGACCGCACCGGAGAGGATGCCTGCCATGGTGGGCATGGGGATATTGGCGACATACTTGATAATGAGCGTTATCAGAATGCTCATGGCAAGGACCATCAGCATCAGTCCGTTGAGCGCAAGACCTCCGCGACGGAACGATGAGAAGAAACCAGGGCCTACCTGAAGGCCGATGGCAAAGACGAAGATGATCAACCCAAGTTCCTTCACAAAGTGGAGTAAGTTGGGCTCAAGGGTCATGTTGAACTGCCCGAAGAGTATACCGACGAGCAACACCCATGCAAGTCCCAGCGACACTTGCTTGACTTTGATTTTGCCCAAGAGCAGCCCAAGAGCCATTACGATTGACACAATCAGGACAGAATGAGCCACTCCGCCGCCCCAGAAATCAGGGAATCCACAAAAAAGATTCTGCAATAAATCCATATCCTTTTATATTTCAAAATTAAGTTGATAATTGTAAATCGATGGCAAAGGTATGGATTTACGACAATCGGCAGAATCATTGTTTACTGATTCTACCGATTGCTGGTATCATTGAAACTAATAGCAGGTGGCAACGATGGTCTCAGGCGCCTCAATCCAAGGCCCGCTGCACCATGACCGCTGTGGTCTGGGTAATCATTTTGATGAACTCCTGTGTCGAACACTTCACGTATGCGCCCTTGAGCAGGTGGATGCATCCGCTGATTTCATTGCCCTCGGCGATGATGGGGATTGCTCTGAGGTCGTGGCTCTTGATGATAGTCGATTCCGCCAGTATGGTGGCGTATTTGGCATGACTGATAAGATCGAGCAAAAGGCTGACGTTGTTGACTTCCACCTTCACGTTGTAGTTGTAGTCGGTGCGCTCAATGAGTTTCTCGAATGTGTTGCGGGCCTGCAATCCACGGCAAGGGAGCACAAGGTCGTAGTGCTGAAGCTCGTCGAGGGTGATGCCATCGGCATGGTAGAGGGGATGGTTGCGACTGACGATGACAGCCAGCCGGTTGGCGAAAAGTGGGCGGCGGTCGATGGCTGCGTCGCCTTTCGGTGAGCTGAGAGCCAGCATAATGTCTATCTCTCGTTGCTTGAGCATCTCCATCAGTTCCTCCATCGAGTCGTAACGGATGTTGAGTTTCACCTTGGGGTATTGCCTGAGAAAGGCGATAACGGCTTTGGTGACGATGGAAGCGAAAGAGAAGGTCACACCGATGTTCAGCTCTCCCGTCCGAAGGCTCTGCAAATCGGTCATGTGCTCCATGCATTCGGTCACGGAGTCTATGGCTTTGCGCGCCACTGGTGCAAATTCACGTCCCGCCTCTGTGAGATGAACCTCATGACTGTTGCGCTCGAAGAGGGGTTGACCGACTTCCTGTTCGAGTTGGCTGATCTGCTGCGACAGATTGCTTTGCGAAATGAACAGTCGGCGACTTGCTGTCGAGAAGTTCAACGTCTCTGTTACCATCAAAAAATATTTGAGTT
Organism: Prevotella brunnea; assembly: GCF_008016795.1. Classification (GTDB taxonomy): domain Bacteria; phylum Bacteroidota; class Bacteroidia; order Bacteroidales; family Bacteroidaceae; genus Prevotella; species Prevotella brunnea. The sequence continues at coordinate 24,257 of NZ_SDIK01000085.1, read as the reverse complement.
GTCTGATTTCCATAATCCTATTCTGACTCTTTCAGTTTTCCGTTATTTTGTCATACCTTACCTTTCACCTTGTCATAGCTTACCTTTCACTTTGTCATAGCTCACCTTTCACTTTGTCATAGCTCATCTATTGTTTTGACGGTGCTTGAAGACGGGGTTATTTTGCTTCCAACTGCACGTGGTAAAGCCCTGCATACGCACCATCGACGTGGGTGAAGATGACGATGACGGCATAGGGATCGCCTGCCTTGTTGTGAGCGGGATGCTGCAAAACGAAGTTGCCGTCCATGTCACGGAAGTCTCCTCCGCCCAGCACCGTGAACCCTTGCGCCAGTGCATCCTCTGCCAAATGCGTCATTTCGTCGGCCGAACTCGTATAGAGATTGATGCGCTGGATGGTGAAACGGTTACCCATGCCGACGCCGAAGAATCCCATCTGACGTGGGTTCTCGCCCGAAACGATGTCCTTTCCCGACTCATCGTCGTAGTACATGTTATGATTGTAGGCGAGTTCCTTCTGCGCCCCGTGACCCTTGATGGTCTGCGACAGTGTGAGACCGTGACTGGCGGCCAACGAATCGAAGAAGGTCAGTTCGTTGGTGCGGTTCTCTCCGCCTGCCAAAAGCTGGTAAAGGGCGGCAAAGGAGAACTCTCCCTTGGCACGGGGGATGGCAGGATGTGATGGCTTGGCTGGTTTTTCGGCTTCTTGTCGTACAGGTTTCGGCACTTGGGTGGTGGCGATACGGGCGGCGGTGGCGGCGCCGACAGCGGCAGCATCGGTGACTTTGCCTCGCTTCAGCTGGGCTCTTGCTCCTTTTTTGGTGGTTGGTTTCGACTGGATGTCTGCAACTGGCGGAACCGTCGCTGGCGTTTCGTGTGCCGGCGGCTCAGCAATCCCTGGCTCTGGATAGCGAACGGTCTCGGCAAGTCTTTCCGACTCGGTCTTCTCCCGTTCAAATCCACTCGGCGAAACATTGCCGTTGTCAGCCACGGGGGTCTCGCTCCGCGCAACGTCGGCAATGGTTTTGTGCGACGGCAGCTCACGCTCCCCTGACCGGGCGACGGGCTTTTGCTGGTCCATTCCCGACGCAACGGCCTGTGCCTGCGCCATGATGAAGGGCTCGTCCTTCCGATACTCTTCGCAGAAGCTGTCGGTGTGTGTCTGTTGGCTGATGTATTTGTCGTGGCCTCCTCGCTGTTCGCTCACCTTTGAGCCGTTACGCCAAACGGTGGTGTATTCAAGTTTCCCCGATTCGTTGTAGGTGTAGGTGGTTCCGTTGAGCAATCCGTTGTTGTAGTTGAGCTTCATGCCCACCATGCCACTGGGATAGAACGAGACGGCTCGCCCATGAGCCTTCCCACCCTTATAACGCATGATCGACTCCACACGTCCCGACCGGTGGAAGGTGCGCGCCACTCCCGTGAGCACCGTGCGACGGTCGTCCTTCCGGTTGATGCTAACGTAGTGTTTCTCGGCGCACAGTCGCCCGTCGAGTGTGTATTCGCGGAACATTTTCCTGCCTTTGGCGTCTCGTGTCATGATTCGGTAGAATGCCGCTCCTTTGGCATTTCCTACGCCGTATCCGTTCTTGTTGTAGAAGATGGCACTTTTAGGGTAGTGGTGTGGTGTGGGCTGTGCTGCCGTTGGATGAAGTGCGAGCGTGAGCATGAGTAGGTTCAGTAGTAGCTTTCTCATTCTTTCAGTTCCTCCACTTCTGTGTTGGGTACTTCGCGATCCTTGAGCATCTGATCAAGACTTTTGAAAGTGTAGGCTGCTTTGTCATTAATATAAGTGGTGGCGAACCGTTGCCTGAGATCGATGAGTTTTTGCATTGCCTCGGGATAGGTTTCCGCCGTGATACGGTTTGCCATTTGCTTGGCGTTCATTGGCGTGAAGCCGAAGTATTGCACGAGCATTTGTTGGAACTGGCGGCGTTGCAATTCGGTCATCTCCTCCAATTGGGCGTTCATCTTGTCTTTTGCTCTGTAGATGACGAACACCAATTCGTCGGGTTCTCCGCCACGTTGTCCATGGTCGTATTTTTTCTTGTAGTCGAAGTAGCAATCACAAAATCCCTTGTCAGCCAAATCCTTGAGTTCCTGTTTTGCCGGTTCGAGAACGCGTCGGCAGAAGTCTGAGAATTTTTTGTAGTTATTTTCCAATCGCAGCATCTTTCTGAACTCGTAGGTTTTTATCACTGTTCTTCCCTTATCTATCCATGACTCTATGAACATGTAAATGCGTTGTGTGTATCGGTTCTTGCAGGCGAAGACGATTTGTTTTCCGAGTCGGTGGTAGCCAAAGTCGAGCGATACGAGGCGTTCTGCCACCGAACGGTCGAGTTTCAGTATGGCGTATTTGTTATAGGAGCGGTCTTCCGGGATATATACGTCGCAGAGGTTGGTCGCCTTGGTGTATTTTCGTCCCTCTGAGGTTTTGTAAGGTATTTCCACCGGTATGGATGCCAGCATTTTCAGCGAGTTGCGCAGTTGCGGATAATGGTTGGGATCTACTCCCAACTCCTTGAATGGCAGTTTGATGGGCATTCTTCCGTCCTCATCGAGCTCGTTGGTTTGAAAGAGATCCAACTGTGGCGACCTTTTATTGTTAAGTATGCCGTGCAGAATGTTTTGGAGGCTCTCCACTATCGACACGAGTATGCGCACCTGTATGAGCGAGTAGTCGTGTCGCATCATTGTTACGGCGATGGGTTGTAGTAGCCATGTCTCCTCCTCAATGGGAATGAGCTCGTCTGATATGCTTCGTTTCACGGGTGCTTTCTTTGCTTTTGCTCCCCATTTCCGTGTTGTCTTTTCAGCTGTTTGTGCCGTTTTCTTTTCTTTGTCTTGCGTGGTTGCCATATAAGTTTACCGATTTTGTCTATCCGGGTTTGCGCTTGTTTTACCTTTCGCTTTCCCATACCTTTTGTTTGTTGGGGGAATGCTCGTGAAATTGCCGAGCGCAGCCCACATTCTGCAAAGATAAGTAAAGTTTTTCATTTATGCGTGTTTGTGGCGACAAAAAAATAAAATTGTGTCGTTCTAGATAAAATGAAGAGCTTTTCGTTGCAATGTGAATATGAAAAGGAATGTCAATGAGCGTTTCTGATGTATCTTGTTGCAAGGGCTAACACACTGAATGATTACATGAGATGTATTATCTATCAACCATTGATAATAATGTATTTACAAGAATCTGTTAAATCTGATATTTTGCCATTATCAGGCAATCTTTGTTTGTAAAGGCGCGAGCTATTCTGTGGCAAGATATGAGAAATAGAGTCGGGAGGGAGATGCACTCACATCTTTATAGATGGTTTCCCTATTCGCATAGTTCTACCTTATCTATATATTGCTCCTTGTCGCAATAATGGCATTTCAGAATGCCGTGCTCCTTGTCCACAACATTGAAGATGGTAGGCATGGGTTCGTTGTTGGTGATGCACTTGGGGTTGTTGCATTTTACGATGCCGTGTAACTCGTCTGGGGTTACCACTTTTTTCTTTTCCACCACTTCGTAGTCTCTGATGATGTTCAGCACGATGTTCGGAGCCACCACTGAGAGACGCGAGATTTCATCGTCGGAGAAGAACTTATTGCTGATTTTGATGATGCCTTTTCGTCCTATCTTGTCGGATGAGAAGTTGCATCCTATGGTAACAGGTGTAGCAAGTTTTTGGAGTTCCAGCAGATTAACCACCTGAAAGGTCTTCCCTGCCGGTATATGGTCTATGACGGTGCCGTTCTCGATGGCGGCTACAAGTCTTTCTTTCTTTGACATTTTCTTTCTTTGTTGTTGGTGTTGATAATAGGGTAGGGATGGCTTTGTCCTATTCCTTCTTCTGTACTATATTTATGGTGTCGAAGATGTCGCCTGCCGTTACATAAACTGTGAGGGTGCGTTCCTTGCCCGTCGTGTTGGGTTCGATGGTGAGCCAGTAGGTGTTGCCTTTCACCTCAATCTCGTACCAGTCTTTTTTAATATGGCGGTAATCCCATTCTTTGCCTTCCTCGACGGCGAGAAATTTCTTGCCATCAACGGTGACGTATGAATCGAGCCATGGTCGGCTGTAGTTCGTGCAGGTGACGGCGAACGTTCCTCCTTTCGCCTCGGCAGTAATCTTGGTGGGATTGCCTGGGTGATCAGCTACCCATTCCATTGGATCCCACAATCCGTCTGGGTCGGTCTTGTCGCCACAGGAGGCGAAGCCAAGCAATGCGCTTGCCATAAGCAGGCAGCATGCGATGTGTTTTGTTTTTCTCATATTTGTAGTTATTATCGTTGAATTGCGATAGCGGGTCGCGACATTGCGACATCCGCACCGCCCCACGTTGGTTATAGTATCGTCTTGTCCGCTCTCACTGCTTCGAGTGTAATGCCGAGCGAATAGCAGTAGATTGCCTCGCGCGCGAAGAGTCCGTTCTTTGCCTGTTGTATGTAGTAGGCGTGTGGATTTTCGTCCACGTCGTAGGCAATCTCGTTCACTCGTGGCAGCGGATGCAGGATTTTCATGTTGGATTTCACACCTTCGAGCATGCTGTTGCGCAGTATATAGACGTTCTTCACGCGTTCGTATTCCATGAGGTCGGAGAAGCGTTCCTTCTGTACGCGAGTCATGTAGAGGATGTCGGCGTTGGCAATCTCTTCTGATGTAAACCGGCTGCTTTCGGTGAACTTTATGTTGTGATTCTTGCAGTACAGCTTATATTCATCAGGCATCGCAAGTTCTTCAGGCGCAATGAAGTGGAATGTTGGATTAAAGTGTCTCATTGCCATTATGAGCGAGTGTACGGTGCGTCCGTATTTCAAGTCGCCCACGAGATAGATGTTCAGATTTTCGAGCGTTCCCTGCGTCTGATGAATGGTATAGAGGTCGAGCAGGCACTGTGAGGGGTGTTGGTGCGCTCCGTCTCCGGCGTTGATGATGGGGACGGGAGCCACCTCGGAAGCATATTGCGACGCTCCCTCAATGTAATGCCGCATGACGATGGCATCGGCGTAGTTGCCCACCATAAGGATAGTGTCCTTCAGCGTTTCGCCCTTGCTCACACTCGAGACTTTCGCATCGGTGAAACCGATGACGCGCGCTCCGAGCCGGTTGGCAGCTGTCTCGAAACTGAGTCGTGTGCGAGTGGACGGTTCGTAGAAGAGGGTAGCGATGACCTTTCCCTTGAGCAATTCCCGGTTGGGATGTTTCTCGAACTCCTTCGCCATCGTGACAAGGTAGAGTATCTGTTCTTTGGACAGGTTTCGGATGTTCACGAAGTTATGTCTTTCCATAAAAAATACGAGTTAGTCTGTTTCGAGTGTAAAGGTACGGAAATATTTTTGTCATTGCCAAAAAACGAGACAATAATTTTGCACTTTCCTCAAATTCAATTATCTTTGCAAAGGTTTACAACGTTCCGGCAACAGCCATTGTCGGCAGATAAGATAAGTATAGACACGCGCATGAGACGACACATCGTACATTTTCTTTGGGCAATGCTGCTCATCCTCCTTACGCTCACGGCGGTTTTCTTCGTGGCGGTGTGGCACGGATGGGTGGGTTATATGCCTGATATGGAGGAGCTTTCCAACCCTGTCGATAAGTTCGCTTCACAGGTTTATTCCTCTGATGGTCAGCTCATCGGAACGTGGAATCAGGATAATGCCAACCGTGTGGCAGTGGATTACAACAGTCTGTCGCCCCATCTCGTCCACGCCCTTGTCGCGACAGAGGATGAACGATTTTACGAACATTCCGGCATTGATTTCATCGCGCTCGGACGTGCCATCATCAAACGTGGTGTGATGCGACAACAAAGTGCCGGAGGCGGTTCTACCATCACTCAGCAATTGGCAAAACAAGTCTTTTCAGAGAAAGCACACAGTACGCTGGAACGCTTGCTACAGAAGCCAATAGAATGGATTATTGCTGTGAAACTCGAACGCTACTTCACCAAGGAAGAGATAGTGGCAATGTATTTGAACTATTTCGATTTCCTGCACAATGCAGTGGGTATCAAGCGCGCCGCCAATGTCTATTTCAACAAGGAACCGCAACAACTCAGCGTTACACAGGCAGCTACTCTCGTGGGACTCTGCAAGAATCCTTCGCTTTTCAATCCCTTGCGCTACCCACAACGCTGTCGGCAGAGACGTAACGTGGTGCTTATGCAAATGAAAAAGTGCGGATACATCACTCATGAGGAATACAACGAACTCATACAGCGCCCCCTTGACATTGCCTATACACGCTACAAGCCCGTGGACGGCTCGGCGGATTATTTTCAGGCATTTTTGCATCAGTACATGATGGCGAAGAAACCCGAACGCGAGAATTATCCTGAATGGAAAACACGCGAGTTCACACTCGACTCCATTGCGTGGGAACAAGATCCGCTCTACGGCTGGTGCAACAAGAACCAGAAGCGAAATGGTGAGAACTATGACGTGAATACCGATGGATTGCGCATTTTCACCACCATCGACACTCGTATGCAGCAATATGCCGAGAAAGCTGTACGAAAACATGTGGGCGGATACCTGCAGGCGGAATTCAACAAGGCGAACCGTTATAAACGCAACGCGCCATTCTCTGACAACATTTCTCGGACGAACATTAAGGCCATCCTGAACAGGGCTTGCAAACAGAGCGTGAGATACAGGCAGATGAAGGAGATGGGAGCATCTGACGAGGAAATCGTGCGCAGCTTCCGCACACCCCACGAAATGACACTCTTCACCTATCACGGTAATATCGACACACTCATGACACCCATCGACTCCATAAGATATTACAAGTCGTTCCTCCGTGCCGCTTTCATGAGTATGGACGTGCGCACGGGAGCCGTAAAAGCCTACGTGGGGGGGATAGACTATGAGCATTTCAAATACGACATGGTGATGGGCGGACGCCGACAGGTAGGTTCCACCATCAAACCTTATCTCTATGCGCTCGCCATGCAAAACGGAATGACACCTTGCAGTACTGCTCCCAACGTGCAACGTACCTACGGCGGATGGACGCCACGCAACACCTCGCGAGCACGCTACGGACAACAGGTAACGTTGAGATGGGGATTGCAGCAATCGAACAACTGGATATCGGCCTATCTTATCAATCTCCTCGGACCATCGCAGTTCGTGAATATCTTACACGACTTTGGCTTCAACAATCCCGACATCGACAAGAACACGTCACCGGTGCTTTGTTTGGGTCCGTCGGAACTCTCCGTGGGCGAGATGTGCAGTGCCTATACCACTTTCGCCAACCGTGGTGTGAGGTGCGCGCCACTCTTCGTTACGAAGATAGAAGACAGTCATGGCAATGTCATCGCCAAGTTCCAACCGCTTATGAATGAGGTCATCTCGCAGGAGAGCGCGTATAAAATGCTGGATATGCTGCAAGCGGTCATCGATGGAGGCACCGGTGGACGACTGCGTTATCGATTCAATATCGAAGGACCCGTAGGAGGAAAGACAGGTACTACCAACAACAACTCCGACGGATGGTTCATGGCATTCACACCCCAGCTCGTCAGTGGTTGTTGGGTGGGCGGTGAAGACCGCGACATTCATTTCGATAACACGGCAATGGGGCAGGGAGCCACCATGGCATTGCCCATTTGGGCTTATTACATGCAGCAGGTTTATGCCGACCCCCGATTAGGTTATACCCCCGAGTCCCATTTCGAGATTCCGTCATCGTTCAATCCCTGCGAGTCGGTCGATTCCGTATTCGTGAACGGCATTCAGGAAATCTATTTCTAACCGGTTTTAACCCCGTTCGCTATAGCTCATAGCAATACTTGCTTGTCCGGACAAGACAACAGACAAATATTTTCTTTATTTAGTCGGGGCGTTGAAGACGCGAAAATCTTTCTCGGCGATATGGGAGTAGTTCAATATTGTCTTGTTTTTTCATTCTATCCATGCAAAGCTTACCTTTTGCATGCCGAAAGCTAAGCTTTTGTACTGCAAAAGGTCATGAATCGGGGCTCAAAAGCTAAGCTTTTAAATCTAGACTAATATTCCACTGAATATCAATAGGTTACAAATCGCATCCCGAGTACTGTTTTTGTCATGTTATTTCATGGCGATGACAGGGGCAAAATGGGCTCAATAGAAATTTCCTGGGGAATAATTTGTTATTTATCTTAATAATTCCGGCTTTCGCATCATGGAAGAACATATGTTACGCTGTCATCCTTCAAAAGCTCGACTTACAACCAACAGATGATTGAATACCCCTTTGTTTCATTAAAGTTGGAACCCACTCCTTGAATACTCCATTTTATCATGGTTCGAATAAGGCACAAAAGAAACCGCATGGCTCTTTTGAAGTTGAAGGCAAGCCGCAGCGAGCATCACGTTGATGGCATCACCCAAGAGACCCTTGTAGAAGTTCCTCCCCAATCGATGATCTGCCTTGCAGTGCCCTATGACAGGCTCTATTCCTGCTCTCTTGCGGAAGAACCTTTGTTTTTTCTTTTTCTTGTGTGGCGAGTCGCTTGCCTTGGGAACGCCGGGTATCATGATGTTCGTCTCTCCGCACGTCTCCTGCCCGCGATACCCTCTGTCCCCCGCGAGTCTTTTGATTTTCCTGCCATAGACCCTGCCGACCTGCTCCATTGCCTTGTCTATCGTATGACCGTCGTATTCATTGCGGAAAGATAATGCACCGACAATGAGACCATTCCACAGTCTGACAAGGGAGACTTTATTGCCGAACTCGTATTTCTTGTGGTCCTTCCCCTTGCTGATGCACAACACGTCCGGCTCATGAAGGGAGTAGATCTTGTGACCGTCCCTTCTCTCGCCGTTAACGAACTTCATGCAGACCTCAATACGTTCTTGGTAAGAGTTCTCAAGGCTTGGCTATGCGTCCGTTGTCTTTACAATACAAGGGGGGCAAAGGAACGCTCAAAGGTTTCCCAATTTATCAGATTGGCAAGTTTATACATTGGATGGGTGGGATTGAGCATGGAGGTCAAGTCCCAAACATTGATACCTGATGGGTGTCGGATGGAGATTTATACATTGTTGATTTGCAAGATTTACCATATAAAGATACAAAAACTTGTAGATATACGCAAATTATAAAAGAGTTATTTTATTGATAATCAATAGGCTATTTACTTTTCAAGGGACGACTAGTTAGTTGCTTCATATTTTGATTCTACATCAAACCACAACCATTCATCGTTGAAAATATCCTTTAGCTTTGTTGCTTCATATTTTGATTCTACATCAAACCACAACAATGGCAGAAGATTATCCAGAAATTTGTCAGTTGCTTCATATTTTGATTCTACATCAAACCACAACGAGCCACTGTCGGGTTCTCTACAGCAGCGTGTTGCTTCATATTTTGATTCTACATCAAACCACAACCAAGTCCAAGTATCCTGTTACGCCTCACGAGTTGCTTCATATTTTGATTCTACATCAAACCACAACATCATTTTCAATCTGCTTTGACTATTCATAGTTGCTTCATATTTTGATTCTACATCAAACCACAACATCGTGCCGTCGTAGTTCATCACCTTATACGTTGCTTCATATTTTGATTCTACATCAAACCACAACCGAGGGCTGCATACTCTGTGGGGAGAACAAGTTGCTTCATATTTTGATTCTACATCAAACCACAACAATGATTACCACCGTTACCACAATCAGCGGTTGCTTCATATTTTGATTCTACATCAAACCACAACGCTATGGCGCAGCAAGAACGTGTCGGTGCGGTTGCTTCATATTTTGATTCTACATCAAACCACAACTTGTACTATTTAAAATATTGAATATAAACACATTATACAAATATTTTCATACAAGAAGTGGCTCGAATATATCAGCTTTATTGCAAATATACTAAAAAAACTCTAACTGGATAGGTGTTTCTGGATCTTTTTGTTTAATTTTACCCCACATATTGATAATCTTTGAATACTGTTTGTCTGTTACTGTTAAAATACTAACTTTACCACTTGGCGTTAAGATTGATTTAATTCTTTTGATATGAACGTTTGCACTTTCCTGCGAACCGCAATATCTAATATATATACTATATTGATACATCGTAAATCCATCTTTCTCTAATTCTTTACGAAAACGTGCAGCCTCCTTTTTATCTTTCTTTGTAACAGTGGGTAAATCGAACATTACAAACAACCACATAACATGATAAGCATTTAGTCGGTTTTCACTCATTTCAAAAGGGGCAAACTGATTTTCTTTACTTCTTTCGCATAACATTTCACAAGAGAAGCCATTGTCATGGTAAGCCCCACGCTTAAAGGACGAGTTACATTCATAAAATATGTATCACAATAAAGTAATTTTATCAATATTCCTTTCACTTCAGTGGTAAGTGTAGTTTGTCCATTTTTGGTAAGATGATACACTATTTCATCAACGAATGGGCGGTAAGGCTCCATCATGTCGTCTGCTAAAGGAAAAGCGTTACTGCGGTTATGATGAAAGATGCCCAATGCAGGAAATAGTCCTGCAGACATCATTGCTCGCGTTACTGCCGCACGTAAAATGGTATAACCATAGTTGAGCAGCGCATTTGTGCCAGACTGATTCCTATCTCTTATGAAATCTTTTCCAAATAGTTGTGTCCAATATAGTTTAGCGGCAGCCCCTTCTCGGTTGGTACTATCCCCACTCTTTACATTATTATAATAAGGGAACAAACATTTTCCTTCTTTACCTAATTTCTCAAGAAGTTGTGCTTGATTTTTTATCTTACATTCTATTATTTGTTTCCAAAGCTGTTTATTGAAAGACGCACTTGCAGAAAGTTGATGTCTTAAAGTTTCACCTTGTGTGTTGTTATTATCTAAATTAAACAACATTGAAGTTGGCATTCCTTTTTGATTGCAAAATACTACCGACACGTTATTTTCTGTCAATGCATTTAGAAGTGGTACACTTATTGAGACCATAGGATTGTCAACCATTAAGAAGCCTATATCTTCTACAGGAATGGTTCGTCGCTCATCAGGTAAGTCTTTCATGGTAATCACCAGTTGATTATACCTCAATGAAAGACTTGCTGGATGAGAAAAGACAACGCTTCGTTTCAACATATTGACTTACTCTTTAAGCGTTACTTTACCAAGAATGTCGATAGTAAAATCTATACCATCTACTAATATGTTGATATTTTTTATTCTCTGTCTGAAAATAGGCGCATAATCATCGTTATTTTTATAAGGAGTGCTATAAATAGGTAACCCTTCTTTACGAGCTTCTTGATGATATTTAAATTTTATACGTCCATCTTTTTCAATACCAACAACCTTGTAGAGCCTTTTAACTAAATCTTTGGTGTTATCCATTTGTATTTCGTCAGGATTTTCTTCAAACATTAACACCATCTGCCCCATTAAAAGTTTTGTTTTAAGCGGTAATCCATATTTGGCGCTGTGAGTAGGCACTATAGACGAGAATATATTTCGGTCTTGACTTCGTTTATAATATTTGGCTGCCTCGATATAGCTCACTATTTCAAATTCTCTAACCACTTTGTTCTTTACCAGTCCTTCATAAATAGCCAACAAGTAATTATTTTCATTCATTACATGATACTGCTGTTTATATTCTTTCTTGGACAAATCCCGATGTTGCCTAATGTTGATGGGTTGCTTCACAGAATTAGCAAAACATCTTACCTTTTTTATAAGTATGCCTTTATCCTTATTCATATAGATTGGTTCTGCTATAGCTTGCTTGAAATTTTTGTCCGCTATTGTTTCTTTAATGGTTCGTTTCACGGTTTCATCGACAATATTTTCAAGCTCTTCTGGGTTTGTAAACGAACTGAGTGGTCGCCGAACAACATATCTTATTTCTCCATCTCGCTCTATTGCGCCGTAATATGTATCAAAGTGTAAGCTACCTCTTGCCGTGTCCCCTTGAGCCAACACCTTTCCTTTAGATGTCTGCACATACTTTTTTGTATGCTTTGGCATGTTGTTCGGAGTATCGTGTACTACCAATAAGTTTTTATATATGCTGAGAACATCCTCTGTAAATGTAGCCCATGGTTTTGAGAATTTAGGTTTGGAACTTCTGCCCTGCTTAAATGTTTCTTCCATGCGGTAATATTCAGCCATGAGATCGTACTCTCTCTTTCCGATGCATGCAATGGTAATAGCATCCATACAATGATGCGAATGATTATCTCTACATTTCTTTTCATATTCACTTTGCAGCCCCCACATTTTACGAAACTCTGCTGTTGCCACGCCTTTTACCACATAAACATTCGACTTACTGCGACTGTCTGCTTGATGGAATAATGACTTTAGATACAACCCCGCATAACGAGAAATAAGTCCGATGCCAGTTCCCTGTCTCCTACTGAATCCTTCGGGCACTTCGGTCATGGTAAATCGTTCATACTTTCCTCGCCAATAGTCTATCTCCATTTGTAGCTTATGGCGTTTTTGTATCCTTAAATCTTTCACCGCTTTATCCATTCCGGCAAATGTGCGTTGCTTGTCACGTTCTTTTATCTTCTGTTCATATTTGTTTTTCCACGGTTCAATTCTTGCCAATATCTCCTCGTGATTCGACAATTCTGTAGGTAGTTTGGCTTTTTTTATCTCTCTGTTAAACCGATTGTCACACAATGTAAGGTTCATCTGTGTGCTGTCTCCACCAACACTCTGTGGAATAGTATGCTCTATATCAAATTTCGGATTACTCCCTATAAAGTCGGTGATGCCTATTTGTTCACCTGTATATAAGCAATGGTGGTTTTGTTCCTCCCAAAGCTGAAACTTTAACACATCTGTTTGAGTTGGTTCAATGTCTTTTCCTGTTTCTTCTTTGTATAACTTCCTTATTTCATCGCCATATTTTTTGTGTTGTTTGTCTTGCTCTTTTTGCCAATCTGCAATTGCTCTTCGCTTATTGGCATCATTCAATTCTCGGGCGTACTCAACATGTACTTCCGTATTTTCGTCAATGACACTTTCTCTCAACAACTGATTTACCACCCGTCTTAAGATATGTAGAGAGCGCATAGCCATAGGATTTCGGATGGCATTGGTTCGTGGCGAGCCCAACTGCAATATGCCAAATTTGTTGCGTAGCGCATTAGGATAGGTTTCTATCATAGAAGGATGGTATAGTTTATCAGTTGCTCCTGCTGGTAACTCAAAATTATTTTCAAGAAAATCTTTAATCAATATTTCAATAGTTCCTTGTACATCGCGATGTTTAGGTTGATAATTGAAAACCAGTTCACCAACATTCTCCATGATGTACTTTCTGTTCTGCTCATTGTTCCATATTTCTTTACCTACTATGGCAGGAATGTTCGCAAAGAATGAAGCATGAGTATAATACATTCCCTTGCGCAAGAACGGTAAGAATTTGCGTATAGCTTTTAGGCTTAGCGCTGCAAAACTGTGACTTAACTTTATCTTTGCAAACTTCTCTGCACTCTCTTCATCCAACTGCAACTTGTGATGAGCAAACTCTTTTAGCTTTTCAATCGATGAAAAAGAATACAACACATTCCAAACATCGTCCACCATTTCTTGCAAACTCTTACTCCCATTCTTCTTTTGAATAAGTGTATATGTCTCGGCTATACCCGTTTTCCAATCATCGCCAAATATGCTTTTCAACTGTGCTGTAGTAGGACATCCTGGCACGCCCTGTGTCATTCTATAATTAAACTTGTAAGCTCGTTCTTCTTTGTCGTGTATCCAGGAATAGTTTTTCTTGCCTGCCAATTCCTTGGCTATGTCTTCAAAGTCGAAATTAGGTTTTGATTTACGGAAAAACAAAGGTTCAATTTTCTCTCGCTCCTCGTAAGTTAATGGACGTAGTTCTAAATCGTGAGGTCCTTTTACCTGAATGTTGTTGATAAAACAAAGCATTCTAAATTCTTCATAATCAGGATGCGAATCGGCACAACGCGGTTTACCTCTTTCAAAGGTACACCTACCTACACCGTGCCTTTGCGATTTAAGCGGAAGTTGAAAGAAGATGGCTCGTTGCAAATCTTCTATTAACTCGCTGCTTAGTTCTTGCTTTTCACAAATAGCATCAAACTCATGTTGGTAATGTTTTTTACGGTCTGTGTACCTTTGTCTGATGCGTACCTTGTTACCTTGTTCATCATAGAGTTTATAAAAATAATCTCCAAGATATTCGCATCCCGCTTCTTCCATTTCTGTCGATAACTGCGAAATTCCCGATTTCACCACTCCGTCTTCTTTATTATCTGCACTGGTGTCCAGTCGATTACTCAAAAAACCACGGCGTTGCGTTAAATGATATAAAGCACGACCTAAGGTATATCTATCAGCCTCAATCGTTAAATCTAATTTTTCGTGCAGACATCTATGTCTATCATAATAAGGATTTTTCCCCTCTTCATCGCTTGTGCGCTGCCACAACATCAACTCATCGCTTTTAGGATATTGCTTCTGTAAATGCCACTGCCGTAAATCATCATCACTCAAATAAGGACAGAGATGATATTTAACCAGCACCTTCAACACTTGTATTTTGCGTAAACGACGTCGAAAATATTGTTTCCGTATAGCCTTATGCCCCGAACGCTCGGCAGCTCTGGAGGATTCTTTCCAATTATCTATTTTTACACCTTCTCGAAAGATAACATCACCATATTTTACAAGCTCGTAACTCTGGGCATGCTCATCCCAATCAACTACTGCCCACCCCAAACTGTTGGTGCCAGTATCCAATCCTAATATACGTTTGTTCATGATAAATAAATTTATTTCTGTAAAATTAGAAAAAATATTTGTCAGTAACAAATATTTTGTTTACATTTGCCACATAAGATATTCTACATCTTATCACAATAAGGCTATATGCCGAAGGATACAAATCCTGCAGCCCCTCTTCGGAGGGGCTTATTTTATTGAGCGTGTATGATAACGGGTCAGTCGTAAAACTGGGTTTTACGACTGACCCGTTATCAATGGAATAGTTTAACTTCTATTTCCAGTTTATGGCAGTTATCTTTCCATTTTTTATGGTAGCAGAAATTAAATAACTCTTGGTGGAAGTTCCTCCTTCTCGTTTGATTACTAATTTTGCAGGAATCTCTATTCTTTGTATTATTGTTTCATCCTCATTATTTGTTTCTGTACTGATGTCGCTTGGTTGATCCAAATGCCAATTAAGAGTTTTTACATCAGCCTGATATAATTTATTTCTCATAAATTCAGTAACATCTGTAATTGTAGCACCGCTTGTTCCCAAAAAGTTAAATGGAGAAGCAATGGCATTCGATATCTTTGTTGTGCTTTTGGCATTAATTCCTCTCAAAAATTCTCTTATGCAGCTGACAGCCTTACTTTTTTCTTCAGGAGTTGCTGTGTTTTTCATGAACGCTTTTATTCTCTCATCCGCTTCATGGTTATGTTTTCCATTTGGCATCCTTTCTTTGTACTCCGAATACGAGTCTGCTGTATTAATTCTCAATGCGTCTGACCATGCGAAGTCATCCATTTTTCTTTCTATCTCGGTCTTATAGGGAGAGCTTTGGTTTTGTTGTAAATACTCGTAACATTCACTCCAAGATTTTAAACTTCTGACACCCATATGTTCATGTACGGTCTTTTGCATATTATCCAATCGTGTTTGAATACTTTTTCTATGATCTCCGGGAGCCTCCGGAAATTCATCCAAATATTGCTGCAATACCGCTTCGTTATTGCTTTTTATCGCTATTTCATACTCTTTCTTTTCATTATTATTTAACCCATGATTGTATAGTTGCAACAAAATTACACTTATAGCTATTGCGATAAGGATAGAAACCAAAAGTGCGATATGATAATTCTTTTTTTTGTGTTTGGAAGCTGAATGCTCGTTTGTGGCATTTGAAGTTTCATGCTCCACGTTGTCTTCATCAGGTATGATCTGTGCGATGACAACCTCATTGTTTTCAACCGTTGGTTCGGAAAAGTCTGGTGTCTGCTCTTGAGTTTTTTGCGAAATAGGACTGACGAGTGGTATATCATCTTTGCGATTTCCATCGGTAGGAATAACAGTCGGAGTTTCATTGCCTTCTTGATTTTCAATCTTGTTTAAAGTGGATGCATTCGCATGGTGGCAGTTCGGGCATGTTTTCTCATCACTTAAATATATTTCTCTACAATTAGGACAGGTGATGATGTGTCCTGCTATTTCAATTCCACAGCTTGGGCAAAGAGGAGCTTTGTCGCTCACTTGATGACCGCATTCCGGACATTTTATAATCATTCTCTTACTATGATTTATTTATTATTGGTGTCTTATTTAATTTCGAGATCGTCGATGGAAACGTATTTCTCGCATACTATGTCTTCCCATCAATCGACTTTTATCAACATATCCATTGACTCCGTTTATACTGCCTTTGCCGGTATATTGCCAAGCAAAGATGTCTCGTCCATCTTGCAGTTCAGGTTCTCTCTGTGTATATTGGGCGATGAAGAGTTTGTAATCATCGATAGCACCTATCAAGTGTTGATTATAGAAATTTGTGTAAGTATAGACAAGTGGTCGCACACCATACTCTTCAGTCATTAAGATGAGGAATTTTTGCAGGCTGTCTCTTAATGCTTTAGAACTTAATCCACTTGTGGTCTCAACATCGACCATGGGGATAAGATCTTGATCTTGTGGTCGGCACTGAGCTCTAAAATTCCTTAGCTGTTCTACCTGTGGAACTTTGGGGCGATAAAAATGATAGGAGCCTACATTCATTCCATATCTTTGAGCTGCAACGATGTTTTCAAGATATCTTTTATCTATTTTTGCTCCTCCCTCCGTAGCTTTTAAGTAAACATAGTTAAGTTTATGATTGCTATTTTCCGATACCCTTTCCCACCAAACTTCACCTTGATAGTGGCTCATATCCAATCCGTGAATATGATTACAGGTATCTTCACATTGGACATAGTATTGAGCGAAGATGCTCGTAAAAGAAAATATACTAAACAGAAATAGAAAAAAACGCTTACTAATCATAAATGCAAAGATACGATTTATAATTGATATAATAAAAGTCGTATGGGGATTATTAAAAGTTTGGTCATGATTTTAGAATTATTTTACTAAAAATACATTCGTGTTGAAAAGGAATCTGGGTGCACTATTCTTCTATCTCAGACAAACTTTTAATGAAGTTGTGGAGAAAATTACTGGTTGTCTCCAACGGAGCATATTGCAGATAGCGAAAACTTCTTCTGAGATTTTTTCTAAGCATAGCCCCATTATTTCTTACAAAACCTACTGAATCTTGTTTAAAGTGCCATTCTTCTGTGGTGTCTTTTGCTAAATTCGATACAGCTTTGATGGTTAAAGTGTTAGCTTTGGGTTCTTCTTTCTTCACAAAGGGTAATTCGTTTTTTTCAAATCCGAAAAAGGTTATCAAGATGCTACCTTGAAGTTGAGCCATTCGGACTAAATTTAGATAGATTAGCCAATTTTCAAGTTTGATAAAATCGACTTTATCGCCCTTTGTCCGCAAATATTGACCGAGTTTTATGATACCACTCAGGCTGATACCGTTGTTGAGCATTGAGTTGGTGTTATAGATAATGATTTTAAGAATGTCAAGTGCTTCTATGGAAGTATCGATACTATGTATTTCTTTTTCTATGACCTTCTTTAGCCTTCGATTGTATAATCTATTACTTAAATAAATTTTATGGCTGTCTTGTTTGGTACCTTTCTCTTGAGAAGTCTTGAGTTTCTGTTGTATTTTCTGAATTAAATCTTGAGGAAGATTCAACTTTTCGTTATCAGAATTGGCATTAACGCCTCTCACAAAGATACTTACAACGTTTTGTGCTTCAACCATTAAAAATAGTCGACGCCATTTAAATGGAGACATTACCTCTATCCCCGTTTTATCGTTAAAGGCACCTGAACGAATAATGCTGAAGAAATTCCGTAGAATGATATCCATTTACTTTGTCATTATAATCAATGAGCACATTTTCTATATGCGCATGCGATGGTAAAAATCGATATTTTCTTTAGAGAGGAGTTCTATTGGCATATAATTGACAAGTGGAACCTCCTTTTTAAGCACGATCGCTCTGAATAAAGTATCAACACTTGAAAATCCTTGTTGGAAAGCATGCTGTGCGATAAGAAACGAAATACTGCCTTGTCGCAGGCATTCTGCATTTTTATGAACCACATCATATCCTAGAATTTGGATATTTCGTCTGTTGGTATTCAATAGAAACTCTCCCACAATATGAGCTTTTGAATTGACTGCAATGCAATGATGAACTTCCGGGTGTGTAGTAAAAAACTCTTCCAATACGTCCTCATACACTTTCCGCTTCTCCTCAAGTGGTAAATTTACTTCTAAAATCTTTACCAGTGGATAATGCTCCTTCATGTAGTGTCTAAAACCAACTTCTCGATTTTCCTGCTGTTTACTTGCCATCAGCCCATCTTTGGTTTGTTTCATGATCATGATGGCTTTTTCATCTCTGGCAATTAGCATCAGCATTTTTGCAGCAAAACAGCCACTTTGAAAAGAATCTTGTCCAAAGAACGATAATGGTTTCAACTCGGGTAGATAAGAATCCAAGAGTACGAATGGGATATTTCTTTCATGGAGTGTATCGGTAAATTTCCGAGTGTCATCCGGTAAAGAGGGAACCAAAATTACACCGGAAGGTTTTTTTTTCAAACATTCTTGGTAAGCATTGGCAAACGATTGAGAGTTTAGCCTGTCAAAATAAATAAATTCCATGTCTAATTGGAAATCTCTTCGATACTCAATGGCCTTGATAGCTCCCAGTTCTATTTCTTCCCAATAGGCTTCACTGGTATGTTTAGGAAGAAGACAAAAGAATTTGTGTTTTTTATTATAGGCTAAGGCACTGGCATAAACATTCGGTTGATAATTCATCTCCTTAAGAACAGCCTCAACCCTTTCTCTCGCTTCCTTTGAAACATTGGGACGTTTATGCAACACTCTATCAACAGTGCCTACGCTAACACCTGCTTTTATTGCTATATCCTTAATTCTGATTTTTGATGTCATACAAAACCTATTGATTTATTTGCAAAAATAGCAATAATAATTCAATTTCGGAAAGCGTTTACCAAGCTTTTATCCCAAATACTTTTAAAATATAATTCTTTTTGAGTAGTTTTGAGAAAACTTTTGTATTTTTGTGAGAAATATCAAAGTGAATAAATATCATATATTCAATCGCTTGAACTTGCTATCTGTCGTTTTGTTTTCGGCAATGGTTGGTTTTTGTTTTTCAGCATGCTCACGTGTTGAAAGGGGAAAAGTAGATTGTTTAAATGAACGTTCTTATTATTTTCACTATAAAAATTTAGACTCTACCCTATATTATGCCGAAAAGGCATATCATCTATCGGAACATTACTCGGCAGGTAGAGCGGAGGCTTTAAACAATATTGCCTTTGTAAATATTGTAAAAATGGAGTATGAAAAAGCTTCAGAAATTTTAAGAACTCTGACAAGCTTGACCGATAATCAAGTAGAATTGTTAATTGCTGACATTCAGATGATGCGCCTATGTCAAAGGCAATCCAGAAATAAGGAATTTTACGATTATCACGAAAGTGCGCAGAGACGAGGGCGACGAATAAAAGAAGAGAAAAATTATCTTTCCAAACATCAAAAAGCCCGTTTAGTTTATGCTCATTCAGAGTTTCATATCGTTACATCCATTTATTATTATTATGTGGGATTGGAAATACCATCGGTCAAGGCTTTGAAAGCTGTTAATCCTGATGGAGAAATCATGACAGATACTGCGCAATATCTAAATCTACTTTATAATTTGGGAGCTGGCGGAATTATAAAAGGTAAGAGCCAAGAGGATATCAACCAACAGGAGTTTGATATCTTGATGCGGTGTTATTCAATGGCACACAAATTTGGGTATATACCTTGGGAAGCCAATTCTTTGCAAGCGTTAAGTGAAAAATTCTTGATAGAGCATGATAGGAATAAGCTATTGGCAGACAATCAAACAGCGGTGAAACTTCTCAATGAAGATAATATGCCGGACACCTTGTTGGCAGGCAACATGGCTCAACGAGCATTGCGACTCTTTGAAGAATATGGTGATGTTTACCAAACGGCAGGTAACTATCGCACACTTGCTTCCTGTTATTGGCAAATCAATGATTATCGTTCTGCTATTATTTGTTTGGAGAAAGCACTTCTTCACAATAAGTCAATAGAAAAAACTCCGGATTTAATAGCGTCAATCCGCGAACAATTGAGTGTTGTCTATGCCGCTATAAATGATAAACAGGGAAGCGATTTCAACAGAAATATCTATCTTGACTTACAAGAAAAAACCCGCCAAGACCGATATTATGAGTCGCGAGCAGAACAATTGGAAAAAACCTCACGACAGCTAAATATGATGATAGGGGCTGTTACTTTAGTGATAGTTTTTATCATCCTTTTACTTTGGCGTTTTCATTATTTGAGACGAAAAGGAAGAAATGCCAATTCACTGACAGATTTACTCCAGCCTCTCAAACAATGGCAAATTGCAAATGAGCAAGAATTGTCAAAGATGGAGGAAGAATACGAGGAAACGCAAGTCGCTTTTGCTGTTGCACAAGCACATTTGATAGCGAACAAAAAGAAAAATTTGGAAATACGTGCAAAAGTTACACTCGTAAATATCATCACTCCATTTATCGATCGAATATTATGGGAGGTTCGACTATTACAGAAAAGGAAGGAAACAAACGAATTGAGAAACGAGAGATACACTTATATTTCGGAACTTACAGATAAAATCAACGAATATAATGACGTATTAACAGAATGGATACAATTGCGCAAGGGAGAATTATCGCTGCATATAGAAAGTTTTCGATTACAGGAGATATTTGAGATAATTGCGAAAAGCAGAACGAGCTTTGCATTAAAAGATATTGAATTTGAAGTTCAATCAACAAAGAATATTGTAAAAGCCGATAGAATACTTACACTCTTCATGCTAAATACATTAGCCGATAACGCTCGCAAATTCACTGACAAGGGGGGCAGGGTAACCGTCTCTTCTCGGGAATATCAGAATTATGTGGAAGTTTCTGTAGCAGATACCGGAAAGGGGGTTGCGGCTGACGAGTTGGCTCATATTTTCGATAATAAGGTCATAGCAGACAATCAAGAATCTAAGTCGCACGGATTTGGTTTAATGAATTGTCAAGGAATAATTAATAAGTATCGTAAAAGCAGTAAGATTTTTTCAGTATGTGAAATCTATGCGAAAAGTAAAGTGGGAGAGGGTAGCACTTTTTCTTTTCGTCTGCCTAAGGGCATTCTTCGCACTTTTGTCTTCTTTCTCACAGGAATGTTACCCACTATCATCATGGGCTTCACTCATTCTACTTTAACTTCCTTAAATGAAAATATAAACAATTCTCTAAGAAATCTTGAGATGGCAAATACTTATGCCGACTCGGCATATTATAGCAATATTAAAGGTAATTATCACAAGACTTTAGCATTTGCTGATACTTGTAGATATTATTTAAACAAATATTATCTACAATTCCATCCCACAGGCAAAATGCTGATGAAACGCATGGGCAACGATGCAGAAACACCTGCGGAAATTAAATGGTTTCATGACAATCTACCAACTAATTTTAGTATAATATTGGATATCCGCAACGAGAGTGCAGTTGCGGCATTGGCACTACACAAGTGGGCGTTATATCGATACAATAATAAAGTTTATACCCATCTATTTAAAGAAACTTCATCTGATAAAAAATTAGGTAAATATTGTCGTATGATGCAACGTTCCGAAAGTAATAAGAATGTTGCTGTTATTTTGTTGATAGTGCTTTTGATTTCTATCTTCCCACTATATTATTTTATGTACTATCGCCATCAACTTTTTTATCTTTTTTGTGAAGATAAACTCAAGGAAATAAACAAAATTTTGGTCAGTAATATTTCTATAACCGATAAACTGACAACTATAGATAGAAATATTAATGAAAAGTTTCCAAAAGAATTAATGTCGATTATCAATAAGATAAGAGAGGCACTCCTAACTTCTGCAACGCAAACAGATAAAAACAAACACAATATAGAAATGGCAGAGGACGAGCTGCGAAGGCTTGAATACGAAGATGAACAACTGCATATCAGTAATAACATCTTAGATAATTGTCTGTCCACACTCAAGCACGAGACAATGTATTATCCCTCTCGCATTCGACAACTTGTAGATGATAAAGACACCCAATTGCAGACCATTGGCGAACTGGCAGCTTATTACAAGAATTTATATTCACTTTTAAGTCTCCAAGCCATGAGGCAAATTACTTCTCAGAATTATGTGAAACAAAAAGTTAAGGTGAGTGATATCATTCCTTCTAAAGTAGAATTCGTGGAAAATCCGAAATCCTCAACTTTTGTTATTGGAGACATGGATTTATTGAAGTATCTTTTTGAAATCATTGCAAGGCAGTTTAGGAATAACAAAATAAATGTAAATATAGAGGAAAGCGGATCGGTATATGTCGTCCTTCAAGTGATTGTAATGGAGATAAAATTATCTGAAGCCGACTGTATTGAATTATTTACACCTGCCGCCAATAATATCCCATTCCTTATTTGCCGGCAAATTGTTAGGGAAATAGGGGAGATAACCAATAGAAGAAGGTGTGGCATAACGGCACAAAAAATATCCGGAAATCTGATATTGAATATCACATTATCAAAAGCAAAAGTTTAAGAATATGGAAAAATTTAAAGTAATTATAGTCGAAGATGTCCCTTTGGAATTAAAGGGAACAGAGGGCATATTTCGTAATGAAATACCGGAAGCTGTCATTATCGGCACCGCTGAAAACGAAATTGCTTATTGGAAATTAATGAAAGCCGATTTGCCCGATTTGGTGCTTTTAGACTTGGGCTTGGGAGGCTCCACTACTGTTGGAGTGGAAATATGCAGGCAAACCAAAACTCTGTATCCGAGCGTTAAAGTGCTAATTTTTACGGGTGAGATACTCAATGAAAAACTTTGGGTGGACGTGCTTGATGCCGGAGCAGATGGAATCTGTCTTAAAAGTGGCGAATTGCTGACTCGTGGCGATGTATTTAGCGTGATTAGCGGAAAACGATTGGTGTTTAATCAGCCCATTCTTCAAAAAATCGTGGCACGCTTCATGCAGAGTGTGAATAGTCAATTGATGCACCAAGAAGCTCTGATTAATTTCGAAATTGATGAATATGATGAGCGATTTTTACGCCATTTGGCACTTGGCTATACCAAAGAGCAAATCACAAATCTCAGAGGAATGCCTTTTGGAGTGAAAAGTTTGGAAAAACGTCAAAACGACTTAGTGCAAAAATTATTTCCGGAAGGAAGAAATGGTAGCGTGAATGCCACTAAATTAGTCGTTCGGGCTTTGGAGTTACGTATTATTGACTTGGATAACTTATATCCGGATGAAGAATAAACTTGGCTTACTCGCAATAATTCTTGCCATATCACAAGCAATAGTTATACTTCTATCTTGGATTATAACAGCTGCGTTTCCCGATTTAAGTATGCGCTCATTGCTAAGTGGGGAAGGCATAAGATGGTTTTTTGCCCATTTCATAGAAAACCTCTCATCCAAATACCTTGTTTGGCTGTTACTTGGAACAATTGCCTTTGGAACCTTAAAGTCGAGTGGACTATTTACTGTGATTCACCTCTTGTTCCATAAAGAATTCAAGGTGGGTACACTACATTATCGAGAGCGCATTGCAATAAGAACAATTTGTATTGAACTCTTGTTGTTTATTGTCATCATCCTGTTACTTACTATCCTACCAAAAGCTGTATTAATTAGCGTCACGGGGGATATTTTCCCAAGTAGTTTTTCGCAAGGCTTTATTGCGATAATTGCTTTTATAGTTGTTGTTTGTGGATTAACTTATGGAACATTAGTGGGTAAATTCAAAACGCTTAATCAAGGATACAAGGCTTTGGCAAGTGGATTTTCCACATGTGCTTGGATATTCCCCTTGTACATCTTAATTTGTGAGTTGATCCACTCCCTTGCGTTTGTTTTCCTTCTTTAATCCAAATCGGTTGTCAGACCATTCTTTTACATGTTTCGTGGGTTGCTAATGACCGGTTTGGATTGAACAATGGTTCAAATCACAGAGCTGCAAACGGTAAAATTCCTTATCAAGACAATTACCAATAGTTGGTAAAAGGATTTATTACTGTCCGCTAAA
>NZ_SDIK01000084.1 GCF_008016795.1 Prevotella brunnea | reverse complement strand
GCGGTTACGAACTTCAGGCACCCCCGGCTTTCATGGCTTGACGGGCGGTGTGTACAAGGCCCGGGAACGTATTCACCGCGCCATGGCTGATGCGCGATTACTAGCGAATCCAGCTTCGTGGGGTCGGGTTGCAGACCCCAGTCCGAACTGAGACCGGATTTCAAGATTAGATGCAATTTGCATTACACCAACAAACTGTACCGGCCATTGTAACACGTGTGTAGCCCCGGACGTAAGGGCCGTGCTGATTTGACGTCATCCCCACCTTCCTCACACCTTACGGTGGCAGTATCCACAGAGTGCCCGGCATGACCCGATGGCAACTGAGGAAAAGGGTTGCGCTCGTTATGGCACTTAAGCCGACACCTCACGGCACGAGCTGACGACAACCATGCAGCACCTTCACCGGCGTCCCGAAGGACCTCAACATCTCTGTATCGTGCACCGGCAATTCAAGCCCGGGTAAGGTTCCTCGCGTATCATCGAATTAAACCACATGTTCCTCCGCTTGTGCGGGCCCCCGTCAATTCCTTTGAGTTTCACCGTTGCCGGCGTACTCCCCAGGTGGGATGCTTAACGCTTTCGCTTAGCCGCTGACAAAATTGCCAACAGCGGGCATCCATCGTTTACCGTGCGGACTACCAGGGTATCTAATCCTGTTTGATACCCGCACCTTCGAGCTTAAGCGTCAGTAACACTCCCGTGAGCTGCCTTCGCAATAGGAGTTCCTCATGATATCTAAGCATTTCACCGCTACACCATGAATTCCGCCCACGTTGCGTGTACTCAAGTCTGACAGTTCGCGCTGCAATTCAGATGTTGAGCATCTACATTTCACAACACGCTTATCAAACAGCCTACACTCCCTTTAAACCCAATAAATCCGGATAACGCCGGGACCTTCCGTATTACCGCGGCTGCTGGCACGGAATTAGCCGGTCCTTATTCATGCGGTAACTGCAAACACTCACACGTGAGTGACTTTATCCCCGCATAAAAGCAGTTTACAACCCATAGGGCCGTCATCCTGCACGCTACTTGGCTGGTTCAGGCTACCGCCCATTGACCAATATTCCTCACTGCTGCCTCCCGTAGGAGTTAGGACCGTGTCTCAGTTCCTATGTGGGGGACCTTCCTCTCAGAACCCCTACCGATCGATGCCTTGGTGGGCCGTTACCCCGCCAACAAGCTAATCGGACGCATCCCCATCCAATACCGATAAAATCTTTCGTCCGCTTCAGATGTCTTCAATGGACTGCATCGGGTATTAGTCCGTCTTTCAACGGGTTATCCCCAAGTAATGGGCAGGTTGGATACGCGATACTCACCCGTGCGCCGGTCGACGTCCAAAAAGTGCAAGCACTTAATGCCGTTTCCCCTCGACTTGCATGTGTTAAGCCTATAGCTAGCGTTCATCCTGAGCCAGGATCAAACTCTCCATTGTAAAATAATGTAAATGCCATTAAAACAATACATATATATAATAAATATATATACGCATCGAAAAAAGGCATAAAAGTATGTCTCTGAGCCAGAATGATTATCCTTCATTCAAAGTATCAAGTTTAAACACCTTTCTATATATGTAATATCAACCACCAGGATTTGGATGAAACCAAAAAGGGCAGAAGATAAAAAAAATTGAACGGTTCGTTTCTTTACCCATCC
>NZ_SDIK01000083.1 GCF_008016795.1 Prevotella brunnea | reverse complement strand
GTGCCTGAAGTTCGTAACCGCGAGGAGCGACCTAGGGCAAAACTGGTGATTGGGGCTAAGTCGTAACAAGGTAGCCGTACCGGAAGGTGCGGCTGGAACACCTCCTTTCTGGAGTGGATGATTACTTTTGTTCATGGGTTTTGCAAGTTATTTGTGGACACTCTTTCTTCCTCCCGTTTTTCCTTTCTTTGGAAAGCTGCGAGGAAATTGAAAACGTTCGTTTCCCACTTCTTGTAACTACACTTTGTTTATCCTAATATGAGAGAATCAGGGAAGCCGGGTAGAAGCCGTACGACTTTATCCAACTCAGTCCTATAGCTCAGTTGGTTAGAGCGCCACACTGATAATGTGGAGGTCGGCAGTTCAAGTCTGCCTGGGACTACACATCGTCGCAAGACAATGTGTTCCAAGGCTCAAGTCTTTCGGCAATAAGATGACACCTTTTCCTTGATACCTTTCTCCTTCGGGGGATTAGCTCAGCTGGCTAGAGCACCTGCTTTGCAAGCAGGGGGTCAACGGTTCGAATCCGTTATTCTCCACATTTTGTCACGGTCAGAATGTTACATACCATTGCTTATGGCTCTTTGTTTCTTCCGACCTTTGACATTCGATCTTTGACATATTGACACAAGCATAACAGTAAAGTAAAACTGAAAGTTCAGACTTTTGCTTGATTTTTTTCAGGCATTAGTCATTAAAAATGAAGATTTCACAATACAGCTGAAAGTATGAGCTACATTATCTTTTTTCATGACAAGCTTCGTTCTTGTCAGAAGATCGATAAAGGCGAATAAAAAGTAGGAAAGGGAGTATGGAGG
>NZ_SDIK01000082.1 GCF_008016795.1 Prevotella brunnea | reverse complement strand
TGGATGATTACTTTTGTTCATACGTTTTGAAGGTTATTTGTGGACATTCTTTCTTCCTTTCGTTTTTTCCTTTCTTTGGAAAGCCGCGAGGAAATTGGAAGCGTTCGTTTCCCACTTCTTGTAACTACACTTTGTTTATCCTAATATGAGAGAATCAGGGAAGCCGGGTAGAAGCCGTACGACTTTATCCAACTCAGTCCTATAGCTCAGTTGGTTAGAGCGCCACACTGATAATGTGGAGGTCGGCAGTTCAAGTCTGCCTGGGACTACACATCGTCGCAAGACAATGTGTTCCAAGGCTCAAGTCCTCTTGGGACTACACATCGTCGCAAGGCAATGTGCGCCAAGGCTCAAGTCTTTCGGCAATAAGATGACACCTTTTCCTTGATACCTTTCTCCTTCGGGGGATTAGCTCAGCTGGCTAGAGCACCTGCTTTGCAAGCAGGGGGTCAACGGTTCGAATCCGTTATTCTCCACATTTTGTCTCGGTCGGGATGTTACATGCCATTGCTCATGGCTCTTTGTTTCTTCCGACCTTTGACATTCGATCTTTGACATATTGACACAAGCATAACAGTAAAGTAAAAC
>NZ_SDIK01000081.1 GCF_008016795.1 Prevotella brunnea | reverse complement strand
TCTCGCTACGCTTCGAGAACGTCTGCATCTCTCGGCGAGGGCTACTCTTTTATTGCACTTCGTTTTGGAACTTGCAAGGCAACTACTTTGAACGGTTACTACACTACTCGAAAGCACCTGCAAGCCTTTATTTGTGAGAAGTACCACACGACAGATATTCCATTCGGTCAGATTGAAGAAGATTTCTTAGAATGCTTGCAACATTACTCTGTCGGAAAGTTGGGACATTCGCAAGGTCATTATCGTAAGATGGCTTTGGCGGTGAAGAAAGTCTGCCGATTGGCATATCGTGAGGGCTTGACAGAGCGACAACTATTCGCTCACATAGAAATAGAACGAGGAGAGAACAAACAACCTCGTGCGTTGGACAGAGCTTCATTGGATAAGTTGCAAGCCTTGACTTTTGAACCGTATGAAATAGAGTTGGAAACAGCTCGTAATCTCTTTCTCTTTTCCTGCTTTACGGGCGTAGCCTATTGTGATATGGTTGCCCTTAATCGAGAACACCTTTTTATGGACGATGAGGGGGCGTTGTGGCTGAAGTTCCGCAGACAAAAGACCGAGAACCTTTGTCGAGTAAAACTCTTGCCTGAAGCGGTGCACTTGATAGAGCGTTATCAATCTGACGAACGTGCCACACTCTTTGCTCCCATTGCTTATTCAGCTTACCTCATTCAGCTCAAAGCCCTGCAACTTCGAGCTGGAATCTCTATTCCCCTTTCGGCACACGTCGGAAGGCATACATTTGCTACTTTGATTACTTTGGAACGAGGTGTTCCCATCGAAACGGTTAGCCGAATGTTGGGACACAGCAACATCCAAACGACCGAACGGTACGCCCACGTTACTCCCAAGAAACTCTTTGATGAGTTCGAGCGATTTCTTTCTTTCACCGAAAACCTAACCTTAATCTTGTAAGACTTATGCGTAGCACATTCAAAATTCTATTCTACATCAATAAAAATAAGACCAAAGCGGACGGTACAACGGCAATCCTTTGTCGCATCACCATTGATGGAGCAAACGCGGTGATAACCACAGGCGAAAGCATTGTTCCTCATAGTTGGAGCGTGAAGCGAGGGGAGACTGCGGACAAGAAAATCAATCAACGCCTGCAAACCTTTCGGGAAGAAATCGAACAAGGTTACAATACTTTGCTCTACAAATATGGTGCGGTGAGTGCCGAGTTGCTGAAGAACTACTTACAAGGCATCGGACGAAATCCAATGACACTTCTTGCCCTTAGTACAGAGGAACTCAAAGCCCAAAGAGAAAGCAAGAGTGAGGGAACGTGTTGCAACAATAGAAATTCTGATAAGCAGCTCAATTCCTTTGTGAGAAGTCGTGGTGAGGAGGATATTCCTCTAACGGCTATTTCCATAGAGTTTTTTGATGATTACCGCTTCTATTTGAAGAAGGAGTGCTATGCTCCTGCAACGATAAACAGGCATTTGTGCTGGTTAAGTCGGTTGATGTGTCGAGCCGTCAGTCAAGGGACAATACGCTTTAATCCTTTCGAGCAGATGAAGTATGAAGTGGTGGAGAACAAACCTCGTTTCCTAAGCAAGGGAGAAGTGGCTAAGCTCTTGACATTTCCATTACAAGATGAGGGAGCGGAACTAAGTCGAAGGATGTTTCTTTTCTCCGTCTTTACTGGATTGGCATTTGCGGACTTGAAGAGTTTGAGAGCTTCGCAAATCGAAACGAATAGCGAAGGGAAGCGGTATATCCGCAAAGCAAGACAGAAAACAGAAGTAGAGAGCCTGATACCATTGCATCCGATAGCGGAGCAGATTCTTTCACGCTACACCAAGGAGAAACACAAAGGAGACTACAAGATATTCCCTGATACAATGAGCAAAGGTAAACTATCCACACACCTCAAAACCGTGGGCTTAGCGTGTGGCATTCGCACTCCGCTAACTTGGCATGTAGCAAGGCATAGTTTCGGTACGCTGACTTTGGAGGCAGGTATTCCAATGGAGAGCATCGCCAAGATGTTGGGACATTCGTCTATTGCCAGCACTCAGATTTATGCGCAGGTAACAGACAAGAAAATTTCGGAAGATATGGACAGACTGTTTGCAAAGCAATCGGCAAAGAAAAAAGAAAATGAAGAAAGAGAGGGGGAAAATTCCAGAGATTATAACAACTAATAAAATGGAAGAACGGCATGAGGTCTAAAAAATAAACCAAAGGCTTTGAATGAGATCGGTTGCAATATTTTAGTCGTTCTCAATAGAAAAGGAAACATCTTTATAACGGAGAGAGCTTACGAAGTTCTTCGGTAAAACGAGGAATAAAATAACCTCAACCACAGACTGCAAACGACAATAAAATCATCCTATTTGCATCCTGATGAATACTTACAGGGGGAGGAGGATGTCATCATAAACGGGCGATTCAAAGGTTATGGTCTGCTCTATCCACTTCCAATCATGATTGCCCTATTCTTTCATAGCAAATTGCAATTTTCCTTAAAATCACGACATTGCAAAGGGGATCACCCACGTTATTTAAACGTATTGGCTACTTCTTTTTTCTCTTGATAAATTTTGTCATATACTTAATTATAAGGACTCCAAAAATGAATCCACAAGCTATTTCAGCTGCATCTATAATATCCACAATTGTATTATTATATTGATGAACGTATACAGAAAAAATCTCACTGTACAAGAAAAGAAATGATATTGATTTAAAACATCACTTCTTTTCTTTTTATTCTTATTTTAGAAATTTCTCTTCCAGCAAAGAGAACTATTAATAGTTAAATCCGCAGACTTTTTTAAGCTTTCCTTAATAGAGTTTGATACGCCTGAGTGTTCAATTATACGATTCAAGTCTCTTGAATAATTTACAATTTGATTATCAGACAAAGTTGAGCATTTCTCGTATAAGGTAACATTGAAATCCTTATATAACTTAACCTCTGAATCTGACAAGTTGCAATTGAATTTTAGGAATTCACATTGCTCTTTTACGAAATTCTTGTCCGTCGGATTCATCTCGTACTTCTTTGAGATTTCACAAAGTTGTCTTATCTGATTGATGACTCCTGATTTTATCAAAGGATTATCCAATGATGGGTCATATTGTCCTATTTCATGACAATAACTGACGATATCATCATACATTAGTTCATAATTAACTGATCCTAATTGGTCAATATACCTTGAACGATCATTCCCAATTTTAACCATCATTTGATTGTGATAATAACCAATAGAGTCTTTATCAGAAATTATACTCACAAATTCAAACTTTTCATCAACATCTGTTGCAGCTCTAGTAGAGATTTTAGAGCACAGCCATCCAGCTGCACCAGAAGCCAAAGATGTACAAATGTAAGGTCCCACTTTGCGACCAATAAGATGACCAGCTATTGCTCCCCACGGACCTGCCGCAGAGCCAATCGCACTGCCAGCCCAAGCTCCAATCCTTCCTCCAGCAGCGTATCCTGCTGCATCAGCAAGGCCCACTGCAGCATTCGATGTAAATGCTCCACGCGTGCTAACTGATGGATACTGGGCATTCAAATCACTAATAGAACTTAGAAGGTTTTCTACAGCAATCTGATCCTGAGAAGACAGGTTTTCAATTTGAGTAACGGGCTTAGGTTCTACTTCATCATAGCGAACGTCAGAACTACATGATGCAATACCTAACACCAAACTGCATGCAAATAGGTATGCAGTGACCTTAGCATTGATTAGTTGTTTAATTAATCTCATAGCTTTTTGTGAATTAAAGATTGTTTTTATTAATTATCAATAGCATCGTAATTTGTCATGGATTTTACTGCTCCTGCGAAATTCTTGTTGTTTAGGTAGAAACAATAATTTTTATTTACAAAAATACTGATAACAAACTAAGATTGCAATACCTAAAAGTTGGTATTTTTAATATCAAATATACCATGTTTTAATGACCAGTATGAAACCTTACTTCTCGGACAGTTTATTATCGTAATAGTTTTCTTGCAGCAGTCGGTTAATGTCGGAGAGACGGTAGAGTATTTTTCCTGCGATTTGGGTATATGGTATAATCCCCTTATCCCGATAATCCTGCAATGTGCGAGGGCTGAGGAAAAGCCGTTCACAGACCTCTCGCCCCGTGAGGTAGATTTCGCCACCGAATAGAGGACGATGCGTTTGGGCAATCTCCCGAAGGCGTTTGCTCACTTCTCTGATGCCTGAGATGAGTTGTTTCATCTCGGGCGTTTCTTTGTTGATGGTCTCGTACTCCATAGCTGTGGTTATTTTCGGTTGGACTTGGCAAGGAGTGCTTCCACATCCTCACGTTTGTAATAGCACTTATGCCCGATTTGGATAAAGGGTAACACGGACGTGTCCCGATAGTGCTGGAGCGTTCGCTTGCTGATGTTCAGTATTCGGCACACATCCCCGTTGTGCAACAGATCGGGGACTTCGGGTTTCGTGCCGAACTCTACTCTCATACAAAGAGCCAGCTCTTCGATGCTCTTTTTCAGC
Organism: Prevotella brunnea; assembly: GCF_008016795.1. GTDB lineage: Bacteria > Bacteroidota > Bacteroidia > Bacteroidales > Bacteroidaceae > Prevotella > Prevotella brunnea. The sequence continues at coordinate 7,397 of NZ_SDIK01000081.1, read as the reverse complement.
TCCTCCCAAGCGGAGGTGTCGATGGCTGTAAATCTCATATCAATATCGTTTTAAATTGTTGTTTTTTCTCTTTTTGATGCAAATATACGCAGTCGAAATCCTTATTTTCTTGACTGATGAAATCAAGGGAGACAGCAGGAACTCGCAGGCAAAAGTACAAGCGTAATTCTTTCACTTCAACCACTTTTAACCAAATGGGTACTTGTGGCTTCGATACGGTATAAAATGGCTCTCTTACCAATGGGAAGATACTTCTCTTTTGTTTCTAGTGAAGAATGATGTAGACATTAGCAATTCGGCGAAGTCGCTTGCAAAACCGTTCTCCTCTCTGTTCTCTTCTTTTGAGCATTTTCGTTCCGATTTCTCCTGTTTATTCCACCCTTTTTTGGAGCTTTTTTCTGTACCCCGAAGCAACAACCTCGCAATCCTTGGTAATGTGTGTTCGGCTCTCTAACTTGGTTTCAGCATCCGTTTTCGGATGAAAGTTCAAAATCAAGCAAACAGAAGAAGTACGAACAATGAAAGGAAACAAGCTAAGCAGAAATACCATAGAAACTTTTTTCTTTCACTGTGAAAGGATATATACAGTGAAAGAAAAAAGCAGAGAATGGCTTTCTGCTTTTTACCTGCTGGCAAGTGCTACAAGGCTCGTCCTCCGTGAACTGACAGCCTTTTCTCTTTCACTGTTTATAACTAAATTTATTCATTCAAGAATTAGCAAATCAATTTATGAAATCAAGATATTATGACCTACAATATATCAAAGCGATACCGATAGCAGACTATCTGCACGCCTGCGATATCAAACCTGCCAAGCGTTACAACGGCTATACCCTCTATCACGCTCCCTACCGAGAAGACCCGAATGCCAGCCTGAAAGTGGATTTTCGGCAAAACCTGTGGCACGACTACGGCACAAGTCAGGGCGGAAGCATCATCGACCTTGTGATGAAGATGCGTGGATGCAGTGCCTACGAAGCAATAGCGCATCTTGCCGAAGGGAAAGCAACAACCCTCGCCCCTATCTCCATCACGTTCGCTATGAAGTAGGAGGAAGAGAATACTCCGCCATCGGCTTTCCCAATCGTGCAGGAGGGTATGAGCTTCGGGACGACAAGACATTCAAAGGCACAATCGCTCCGAAGGATATTTCCGTGATTGCAGGACAAGCGAACAACGCCTCTCATTGTCTCTTCGAGGGCTTTATCGACTTCCTTTCTCTTCTCACAATGAAAGGGAAAGAAACCGCCCCTTGCCTTGTACTGAACTCAGTCAGTAATCTTTCACGAGCCATTGCCTATCTTCACGAGAACGACATTGACTCCGTTCGGGCTTTCTTTGACAACGACCCAGCAGGACGACAAACCCTCCAATCTTTACAATCAGCAGGTATCAACGTGGAAGATATGAGCCGACACTATTCCCGATATAAAGACCTCAACGACTATCACGTCGCCCAAAGAACAGAACTAAAGCAGGTGATACCACCTCGCAAACGAGGACTTAGACATAAGGCAAAAGAAAGCAAATAACATTATTCTATCATCAGGCATTCAAAGATGCAGGAAATAAAATGTATGCGAATAAACGGCTTTGTTTCGATAGCTACGGCAGTTCCTCAGAACAGCAAGTTTGCAGAGCCAAACTTAGAAACAAAGCGTGCAGGCATTCACAAAATGCAACGTAACAAGCAAGAAGGACGAGCAGGGCGGAGCGGACATTTCGAGAAATGCCATAGCTTATTAGGGTATTTTCTTCACGCTGCACTTCGTTATCGCTAAAAATACCCTCCTGAGCCAAGGGACTCTGCCCCTTTGGATATCCCTAAATCAATTTTCAAACAATGGGCTACGCCGTATTACATGTAGACAAGGCGAGAAGCAACGACTCGGGAAATACCGCTCATATAGCGCGGACATATACCCCGAGTAACGTCGATTCTTCTCGCACACACTTGAACAGGGAATTGGTGCAATTCCCTGCAAATGTAACCAACCGTAGCGAAGCGATAGAACATCGCATCGCCACAGCCGGTATCTACCGAAAGGTAGCAAAGAACCAAGCCAAAGCCCTGCGCTTTATTCTGTCGAGTTCACCGGAGGATATGTCTCGCATAGAGCAGGAAGGACGCCTGTACGAGTGGTGTGATGAATCGATGGATTGGCTTCGCTCCACTTTCGGGGCGGACAACGTGGTCGCTGCTACGCTGCACGCAGATGAGGAAACGCCACATATTCACGCCACAGTCGTCCCGATTGTCACGGGGGAAAGAAGAAAAGCCAAAGAGGAAGCTGAGAATGGGAAGCGGAAGTATAAGACGAAGAAGAACAAGGTACGGCTTTGTGCCGATGATGTGCTTACGCCCAAGAAACTGGAACAGTATCAGACGGACTATGCCAAGCGAGTACAACGGTTCGGGTTAGAACGGGGCATACACGGCTCGGAAGCCAAGCACCGTACCACGATGGAGTATTACAAGGAAATTCTCAAATCGACAAAAGAGAAGGAAGCTCAAAAGGCAGAACTCACTGCCAAGATAAAAGAGTTGGAGAAGCAGGCAGGCAAACTCCGAATGAAAGGTACGTTTTATTCTATATTTGGCAACTCTGAACTCGACAAGGCAGAAAAACGCATCGCAGACTTGGAACAGGAAGCCGAACGGCAACAGTATCTTTCGGAAAAGGAGAAAAACGAAATCCGAAAGGAAGTCGTTCTCTTGCAGGACACGGTCAAGGGAAGGGACAGAGCCATTGCCGAATTGGAAGAAACCGTACAGGTTTATGAGGGAGAGCGGAATTGGATAAAACGCTTCTTCAATGGTTTCTACCAACTCTTGAATATCCGTCTGATGCTCCGAAAGATGGATTTCTCTGACGATAGAATTGCAGAAATGTATCGCACGGAAGCTCCCCAGCGAGGTACGGCAAAAACCTATTCGGGCCTGTACAGGAGAGAGTTCACGGAAAAGGATACCGAAATCCGTATTATCAAAGATGAAAAGAAGCGACCACTCCTTACCATCAACGGGCTTCCCATTACCGATTGGTGCGAACAGAAATGGAAACAGCTTATCAATCGTAATCGCTCGCAGCGGTTGTAAATGAAAACCGAGAAGCTCTTTTTTCTTTTATCGGTGTATTTCTATCCCAACAAAACTTTTCGAGAAGAAAATCACGAAAAAACGCTTACTTTTCCTCGCAAATGTGTATCTTTGCAAATGGTAAAAGTGAGCGTTCTTTGGCTATTCAAAACAATGTACCTTAAAGCACTCTGCTCATTTCTAAATCGTTACCCATACATTTATTCTAAAATGGTAACACTCTATTCTTCAACAAGATAGTTTACAAACAAAAAATCCCATGGGTGGAATATAAGCGTTACGCGGCAAGCGAATAATACTTATCACCGACGAAGCGAAAAACGACCGGAGGAAAACTCCAATTGCAGGTAATTAGGGAATTAGCTGAATTCCCCTATATATCAATGTGCCATCTGTTCTTGTTTGGGTTGGGACATCATCTATATTTGATAATTGATATTTTGCCGAGTATTTTTCGATGGGGCTTTGACGGATGAGGCAAGTGTCGATAATGGCGGAGCGGTTGCAACGGAGTGGGCGTCGGATGCGATGAGCCTGCAACTGAAGCGATTTGAGAAAAGTGAAAAATAAGATTGATAAAAATTTGCAGATTCCGATTTTTTCTTACCTTTGCAGCGATATTTTCAGATTAAACGAAAGGGACAATCTATGGCATTGAACTCTGAAACGAAACAGGCCGCACACAACCGGCTGAGCTTTATCGGCGTCATCGTGACGCTGGGCATTGTGTTTGGCGACATCGGCACATCGCCACTTTATGTAATGAAGGCCATTGTGAAGGCCGGCAGCACCATCAATGCCGAATACATCACCGGTGCTGTGTCGTGCATCATCTGGACGCTGACGTTACAGACCACTATCAAGTACGTTCTCATTGCGCTCCGTGCCGACAACAAGGGTGAGGGCGGCATTCTGGCCCTCTATGCGCTCATCAGGCGGCACAGCCGCAGGTGGTTTTACCTACTGGCCATCATCGGTGCGAGCACGCTGGTGGCTGACGGTGTAATCACTCCCTCCATCACGGTGCTCTCGGCCATCGAGGGACTGAGAGCCTACGAGCCAGAGACACCCATCATTCCCATCTGCCTGTGTATCATTACGGTGCTGTTCTTCATTCAGCAATTTGGAACGAATGCCATCGGGCGATTTTTCGGTCCGCTGATGTTCGTCTGGTTCACGATGATGGGGGTACTGGGAATCGGTCACATCGCCGACTTTCTGCCAATTCTCAAGGCTTTCAATCCCTATTATGCGCTGGAGCTTCTGATACATGATCCCGAATGGTTCCTCATCCTTGGGGCGGTGTTCCTCTGTACGACCGGCGCCGAGGCACTCTACTCCGATCTCGGCCACTGTGGTGCGCAGAACATCCGCGTGAGCTGGGTTTTCGTCAAGTCGATGCTCATCCTCAATTACTTGGGTCAGGGAGCTTGGATCATCAACCATGCCGACAGTCTTGCTCCGGGCGTCAACCCTTTCTATGCCATCATGCCCCGCAGTTTCCTATTTTTCGGCATCACCATGGCCACCATCGCCGCCATCATCGCCAGTCAAGCCCTCATCAGTGGCTCGTTCACTATTTTCAGTGAGGCGATGAACCTGAAGTTCTGGCCGCGTCAGAAAATCAAATACACCACCGACGTGAAGGGACAGCTCTACATACCGTTTGTCAACACGGCGCTCTACGTGCTCTGCATCCTCGTCATTCTGTTCTTCGAGAGTTCCGAGAACATGGAAGCCGCCTACGGTCTGGCCATCACCATCACGATGCTCATGACCACCTTACTGCTCTTCGCCTATCTGGGGCAGCGCCGTGTGTCGCCGCTCATCACAATACCGTTTGTGGTTTTCTTCATCGGACTTGAGGGTATCTTCTTCATTGCCAACATGTTCAAGTTCGTTCATGGCGGATGGGTGACGATGCTCATGGCCGGTGTCATGTTCGTCGTGATGTATGTATGGCATAATGCCAAACTCATCCGCAGTCAACAGGTCGATGTGCGCGACATCAGGGAGTGGTATGGCGTGATTTCGGACATCAAGCACGACACCACGATAGCCAAGTTTGCCACCAATATCGTCTATCTGAGCAAGCTTTCGGGCACTTACGACATCGAGCATAAGATTCTCTACTCCATCATCCACAAGCACCCCATGCGGGCCGACCACTACATTTTGCTACACATCGACTATCAGGACGAGCCGCAAACACTGGAATACGAGTTCACGACGCTGATTCCAGACACGCTCTACCGCATCAACCTGAAATTAGGGTTCCGCGTTCAGCCGCTGGTGAACCACTATTTCCGCCAGATCATCGAGGAGCTGGTGGCCAGCAAGGAGTTCACGCTCGACAGCTGCTACCCGTCGCTTGAGAAACACGGCATTTCGGGCAACTTCATCTTCGTCATCATCAACCGAATCTATGCAGCCCTCAACCACTTCTCGAAGAAGGAGCGCCTCATCATGAGCCTCTACTCGCTGATTGCCCACTTGAAACTGAGCATGTCGCGCGCACTGGGTCTCGACACGAGCAACGTGTTCATCGAGAACGTACCCTTAGTGGTGAAGCCCCATCGCCTGCGCCCCATCAAACGAGTTGACAACGACGGCGACAGCCTTTAGGCGCCCCACAGCGACCCTTTGCCAACAAAAACAACATCGAAATCCAACAATACTGAATTTGCAAGCTCACCTATTTATAATATAGGAGAAAATGAACGGACACATGCCAAACTGCCGACACATCACCGCCAGACACCTGACGGCAATCATCGCTGCCCTTCTGCTGCTGGTCATGGAAGGATGCACGAGCAGCCGGTTTGGCGAGGGCGGCCACACGTTCAGGCAAGACAACCCTGAAATAGACAGACGATTCCAGATAGCCGACTTGGGCGGCCAGCAACTCGAAGCCGCCACTCGCTACGGACTGTCGAAACCCATCAGACGGCGCAGCGGAATATGGCTGCGAGCCTGGCGACTGAGGAAAATCAAAACCAACCGATACTATCTACTCGACCCCATGCCCCACTCGAATCCCTACCTCACCAGTGGCGGGAAATGGGTTCTAAAGACCATCGCCAAGCGATTTCAGAAGAAACTCCGGAAAGCCGGCTACCGAGAGCATAGAATCATCGTCACGTCGATGCTCCGCACCCGTGAGGATATCGGCGGACTGAAAAAAATCAACAGGGTCGCCGCCACCAACTCGTCGCACATGTACGGCACAACCTTCGATGTCAGCTTCACTCGCTTCAACCGCATCAGCATGGACGGCATGCAACCGAGCAACCATCTGATGGCCAACCTACTGGGCGAAGTCATCTGCGAGTTGCGCAAGGAGGGCGAATGCTGGATAATCTTCGAGCGGAGCCAGCACTGTTTCCACGTGACGGCAAGACGGTGAGACGTCGGACACAGAGACTGATTAAGGCAACCTAAATCGAGGAATTATGGAAAGAAAACAGACACAGACTCAACAAGTGATAGAAACCCTCCGCCAACACGGGGGCTATTCGACGCTCGGCAACCTATACCGACATGTGAACACATCGCAATGGGCTACCAAGACACCCAACGAGTCGATCCGCAGGATTGTGCAGATGTCGAATGAGATTTTCAGGATACAGCCAGGATTATGGGCTTTGGAGGAATGCCGCGACGAGGTGTTGCGGAAACTGGGGATTGAGACAGGCGACAAGGAGAAAGAGGAGCTTTTCACGCATGGCTATTACCAAGGGCTCATCGCCGAGATAGGCAACATGGAGAACTATACCACCTACGTGCCGGCACAAGACCAAAACCGGAAATTCCTTGAGAGACCACTGATCGAAGTGTGCTCGACCATTCAAATTCCCGATTTCTCCTACAGCGAGCTGACCAACCGTGCAAGGACGGTTGACGTGATATGGTTCAACAAGCGCAAGATGCCCCACAGTTTTTTCGAGGTGGAGCACTCGACGGACATTCAGAACTCCATAACCAAATTCTGCGACTTGCAGGATTTCCACAGCCGTTTCCTGATTGTGGCATCTGAAAACAGGTACGCACAATATAAAAAGGTGATTGAGCGGAGGGCTTTCGACGGTTTTCGCAACAGGGTCGGGTTCTGTTCCTACGAGAAAATATCAAAGCAATACGAGCTGATGTGCATGGCTCGTGAAAGCGGGGGATTCATCTGACACCTGCGGCAGAGCAAGGCGAAGGAGGGGGTGAAACGGCGACGACGGACGGCATGTCTTATACGGATTTAGCTTGTCACAATTCTGACTATAAAAAAAGTAAGAAATTATGACAA
>NZ_SDIK01000080.1 GCF_008016795.1 Prevotella brunnea | reverse complement strand
TCAAGGTTCTCTTGGGTGATGCCATCAGCGTGATGCTCGCTGCGGCTGCATTCAACTTCAAAAGAGCCATGCGGTTTCTTTTGTGCCTTATTCGAAGCATGATAAAATGGAGTATTCAAGGAGTGGATTCCAACTTTAACGAAACAAAGGTGTTATCCAATACCTTTTGCTGGTTGTAAGTCGAGTTCTTGAGGAACGACTATCTAAGGAGCAAAAGGGCTTATATACCCCCTATTTAATATTATTGCTGTCCGCTAAAACTTTTTTTGAGCATAAAAAATTAGGACCGGATTCCTCGCATGGAATTCAGCCCTTTTAGTTACCTTTGTTTCTTGTTAATATAACGTGAGTTCGACGAATTATAAGTGTATATAAATTTGGTGATTAGCGAAATTTGTTGTAACTTTAAGGTGTTGATATACATAGAATTACAAACAAAAATCGCTATGATCACCGAAGACAAAGTTACTGAAATATTTTGTATGGCAGATGATTTCTGCAAGTTTTTTGATGCAATGACAGCAAAATATGTGCTAAGACCTACCGGAAAAAGAAAATATCATCGAAATTCCACAATGTCAAAGGCAGAAGTCATGCTGATAATGATTCTTTTTCACGACTCTGGTTATCGTTACTTTAAACATTTTACCAAATTGAAAAGTAACATGAAAGGAGTTTTGATGAGTGTTTCAGACAGACTTTTACTCAGAAAAAGAGCCATTATAGAAACGGTAAATGATGAACTTAAGAACATTGCACAAGTGGAACACTCCGGACATAGATGCTTTGACAATTTCATCGTCAATTTATTAGGTGCTATTGCTGCCTATTGTTTGTTTCCCAAGAAGCCGTGTATCAATGTACAAAGGACCATTGACACACAGCTTGCTCTGTTCTGAATTCGTCGAACTCACGTTAACTTATTGCGCTTTACTCTTCCAAATTTGCTTGTGCAGCTGCCAATCTTGCTATTGGAACACGGAAAGGCGAGCAACTGACATAGTTGAGCCCTACTTTATGACAGAATTTAACGGAGCTCGGTTCGCCACCATGTTCCCCACAGATACCACACTTGAGATCTTTGCGTGTGGCTCTGCCTTTGGCAACGGCTAATTCGATCAATTGTCCCACTCCATCTTGGTCGAGCACGCGGAAGGGATCTACATCAAGGATTTTTTTCTCAAGATAGCTCGGTAGGAAGCTCGCTATGTCATCACGACTATAACCAAAGGTCATCTGCGTGAGATCATTTGTTCCAAAGCTGAAGTACTCTGCTTTATTGGCAATCAAGTCGGCGGTGAGGGCTGCTCGCGGGACTTCTATCATAGTTCCCACCTTAAAAGGTATTTCAACGCCCTCGTCCTTGAAGAGCTTATGGGCAGTCTTGCGAATAATACGTTCCTGAACATCTAACTCATTAACGATGCCAACAAGAGGCACCATAATTTCAGGCATTGGATGATAGCCCTCTTTTTTCAACTGTATCGCCGCACCCAAGATGGCACGAGTTTGCATGGCGGTTATCTCCGGGAATGTGTTACCCAATCGGCAGCCGCGAAGACCCAACATTGGATTGGTTTCTGACAAAGCATTGACGCGAGCTTGAATGAATTGTACGCTAACACCCATCTCCTTCGCCATTGCTTCCTGACCTTCAAGGTCGCCGGGAATAAATTCATGCAAAGGTGGGTCAAGCAGACGAATGTTTACAGGTTTACCGTCCATACATTTCAATATGCCATAGAAGTCTTGTTTCTGATAAGGAAGAAGTTTTTCCAATGCTTTTTCCCTCCCTTTGAGAGTATCTGAAAGAATCATCTCTCGCATTGCCTTTATCTTCTCGTTCTCAAAGAACATATGTTCTGTGCGACAAAGACCGATACCCACAGCACCGAAAGTGCTTGCTACTTCAGCATCGTGAGGAGTATCAGCATTCGTTCGAACCACTAATTTTGTGTATTTGTCGCAGAGTTTCATGAGATTGGCAAAGTCGCCGGTTACCTCTGCGGGCTTGGTGGTTATTTCACCTAAATACACTTCTCCTGTGGATCCGTTGATAGAGATATAATCTCCCTCATGAAGCACCACGCCGTCTATCTCCAAGGTTCTCTTTTTGTAGTCCACCATGATAGCTCCCGCGCCACTGATGCAGCACTTCCCCATACCGCGCGCCACCACAGCGGCATGCGAGGTCATTCCTCCGCGAGCAGTAAGGATGCCTTCAGCAGCCGACATGCCTGCCAAGTCCTCGGGAGAGGTCTCAATGCGAACCATAATAACATCGTGCCCATCCTCATGCCACTTAGAGGCATCGTCTGCGAAGAAGACAATCTGACCGCAAGCCGCACCGGGCGAAGCAGGCAAACCACGAGTGAGCACTCGAGCCCGAGCAAGAGCTTCTTTGTCAAACACGGGGTGGAGCAGCTCATCCAATTTATTAGGCTCACAACGTAACAAGGCAGTTTTTTCATCAATCTCTCCCTCTGCGAGAAGATCCATGGCTATTTTCACCATCGCCGTTCCGGTGCGCTTACCGTTACGAGTCTGAAGAAACCATAGTTTACCTTCCTGTACGGTAAACTCCATATCCTGCATGTCATGATAGTGTTTCTCCAACTTATCCTGTATACTGTTCAGCTCGGCGTAAATTTCCGGCATCGACTCTTCCATGGAAGGGAACTTGCTCTTTCGCGTTTCCTCATCGATGCCCTGCTGCTTAGCCCAGCGTAGCGAACCGGATTTGGTGATTTGTTGCGGAGTGCGAATACCGGCAACCACATCCTCTCCTTGTGCGTTGATGAGGTATTCGCCGTTGAAGATATTCTCACCATTTGCGGCATCACGCGAGAAGCATACACCTGTGGCTGACGTGTTGCCCATGTTCCCGAAGACCATGGCCATAACGGAAACGGCAGTGCCCCATTCCTGTGGGATGCCTTCCATCTTACGATAAAGAATGGCGCGTTCATTCATCCATGAGTCAAACACGGCGCAGATAGCTCCCCAAAGTTGCTCCATTGGATCGGTGGGGAACTCCTTTCCGGTTTGTTCCCTGATGGCTTTTTTGAACAAGATGACCAGTTGTTTCAACTCATCCACCGTAAGATCGTTGTCCAACTTGATACCACGACGTGATTTCACATCTTGAATGATGGCTTCAAACGGATCAATGTCTTCCTTATTTATGGGTTTCATACCCAAAACTACATCGCCATACATCTGCACAAATCGGCGATAGCTGTCGTAAGCGAACCGCTCATTGCCGGTCTTGACAGCAAGTCCCTCTACAACAACATCATTCAAGCCAAGGTTCAGGATAGTATCCATCATACCGGGCATCGAAGCACGCGCGCCGGAACGAACACTGACCAACAAAGGATTGGATGGATCGCCAAACTTAGCATTCATCAACGTTTCAATATGTCGCACGCTATCGGTTACCTCGCGGGTAAGTAACTCCACAACCTTTTCTTTACCTTTCTCAAAAAACTCGTTACAAACATCGGTTGTAATGGTAAAACCGGGAGGTACGGGAACACCTATTAAATTCATCTCGGCTAAGTTGGCACCCTTGCCCCCAAGGAGATTTCTCATACCTGACCTACCTTCAGCCTTTCCATTGCCGAAGGTATAAACCCTCTTTTCACTCATAATTATCTTATTTATATATTGTATATGTTAAATCGAATTGCAAAGATAAACAAATATTGATAATATTACAAATTAATGATAAGGAAATAATTAAGTTGTATGACAATTTAACTAATTATATACGCACACGGAAATTAAATTGAATAACAAGTAAATATGCGGGGGAAAATCAGTAACTTTGCACAAAACATTATGACATCATGAGCAGAAAAAGAAAACCATTACCAATATATGAGAATGTAGAAATAGAGTCTATAGCGGCAGAGGGCAAATGTGTGGCACATATAAACGACATGGTGATATTTGTGCCCTTTGTCGTTCCGGGCGACAGAGTAGATTTACGAATCGTGAAGAAGCGACATAAATATTGTGAAGCTTTGGTAGAGCGATTTATTGAATACAGCGACAAGCGAGTAGTTCCCAAATGCGATCATTTTGGCGTGTGTGGCGGATGCAAATGGCAAAACCTTCCTTACGAGGAACAGTTAAAGGCAAAGCAACAACAAGTGCACGACCAGTTGACGAGAATAGGCAAAATAGATTTGCCTGAATTCTCGCCTATATTGGGCTCAACAAAGACGGAGGAGTACAGAAACAAGTTAGAGTTTGGATGCTCTGACAAGCGTTGGTACACGAAAGAGGAGTTAGCAGTGTTGCCGGAGGATGCCGGATTAAGGCAGGGGGCGATAGGATTTCATATTACCGGAGCATACGACAAGATTTATCCCATAGAGAAATGTTGGCTGATGGATGACTATTGCAATAAGATAAGGAACGCGATACGAGACTACGCTACAAAGTACAAGCTGACCTTATATGACATTCGTGCCCAACACGGATTGTTAAGAGACGTCATGATAAGAAACTCAAACACAGGGGAATGGATGGTATTGGTACAGTTCCATTACGATGAACAAGGGGATGAGCAAAAGGCTAAAGCACTCATGCAATTTATAGCCGATAATTTTCCAAAGATAACGTCGCTGCTCTATGTGGATAATCAAAAGGGAAACGACACATTTAACGATTTGGAAATCTTGGTGTATAAGGGAAATGACCACATCATCGAGCAGATGGACGAACTTAGGTTTAAGGTAGGACCCAAGAGCTTCTACCAGACCAACACGGAGCAGGCTTATCACCTCTATTCCGTAGCAGCCAAATACGCGCGACTAACCGGAAAAGAATTGGTTTATGACCTTTATACCGGTACAGGAACGATAGCGAACTTTGTCGCGAGGAAAGCGCGCAAGGTGATAGGAATAGAATATGTTCCGGAAGCCATTGAGGACGCAAGAGTAAATTCAAGGATGAACAACATTCAAAACACCGTGTTCTATGCCGGGGACATGAAAGAAATCCTGATTGATGACTTCGTGAAAGAACAGGGTCGCCCGGATGTAATTATTACCGATCCGCCAAGAGCGGGGATGCATACGGATGTAATCAACGTAATACTGAAAGCTCATCCGAAACGCATCGTATATGTCAGCTGTAACCCTGCCACACAAGCAAGAGACTTGGCATTATTGGATGAGGACTATCAAGTTACGGCGGTTCAACCGGTTGATATGTTCCCCCATACGCCCCACGTGGAGAATGTCGTATTGCTGGAAGAGCGAAAACAGATGGACGCATGAATGAGCTATGTGCATTTCACATTAAGTTTAAAACCCATTATTAATGAGAAACTTTTCAAGAAAACCGTGTCGTGGACTTTTAAGTTTCACTCATACTTCATCACTCTAAATGCCGAATGATCCTTTTTTAACTTGTTGCAAAAGATGTACCAACAGGGTAAGAGTTGGCTTCGTGTCTAAACTGTTCGACTACCGCCTCCAGACGTGATATAATCCTTGTTTCAGCCTCGTTCTCCCACATACGAAATTCTATATCTTCCTCATATTCCCGACAGAATTGAATCAATTGATCAAGATTGAATTCGCTGGCAACTATTCCCGCACCTTGCATCATTGCTTCGTGCGCATTACATTCCTGCTCGACATGAGCCGGTACCATCATCGCCGGTTTTCCCATATATATGGCTTCGCAAACCGACTCAAAACCTCCCGTTGTTGCGTAAGCCTTGCAATTTGCAAGATAATGAAGGAATTTTTTATCATCTATACGATGAAAAGTCAAAGTATCGTCATACCGGGTTGTCTCATCGGCATCTTTCTTGTCCCAAAAGAAATGAAGCTCTATGCCGGGATGTTTCTTGTGCCATTCTATTACCGAGTCGCTAAAGCCCGCGTTCAACATATATCCTAACACGTAATCGCCATGATGACGGGGAGTGTCAAGAGCTTCTCTGCGGAGAATGGGTGGTACAATGGCAATATCATGTGCGTCATCATCGATAATATTCCGAAACGACAATGCCAATTTCTTCTTTGCTCCAAGACAAGTTATTTTTGTAAAGGCAATCATGAGTTGGCGACTGATATTGTGTACAGTCGGAAATTTGTATTCGGGATGTAAGAACATATATTGATGACCGATACAGACTTCAGGGACTTGCGGGTGGTAAAGATAATATGTAATTCCTGTTAGAATTTCATAGAAATTAATTACCAAGTCGGCATCGGAATTGACAATGTGTTCTTTTATAAAATGAATACTTGCCATATAATGGGGCGACTTCACGATATTATATATTATGGAACGAGTTAGCCCAATGCGCTTGTTTGCTTTTGAAGGCAGAAAGTTCGGACTAAGAAAGCTGCTGAATGGTGCTTCCGCGCGGTTGATGAAAAATCGGGGTAGTTCGCGAACGTCACTTCTCCCGACAAGAATTTCTGTAACCGTGTGTCCGTTCTCTTTCAACATCTTTTCTAATGCCAAGGCTTGCGTCAAATGACCACGTCCCTCGCCTTGAACAACAAATAATACTTTCATCTTGAATCTTCTCTGATTATTTGTTGCAAAATTAGTATCCATTTATTTCAAATGAGTTTACAGGATAATAACAAAAAGCAATTATATTGTTACATTTTGGTTTCAATTAATGCCAACTCGTAAAGATATCCTTTCTGATGGGTTACAAGCAAAGGTGTATTAAGGAGAGGGGGGATGTAAAACTTTTTCATGTTTTATGCTCTTATCGTTTTCATTTTTAAGAATTATATATTTCTGTATCGTAAATATTAAGTTCACACATATTTGTGATAAGTTTCTAAGAATCAGAATATTAACAAAAAACATACTAAACAGTATTTTAAAAGCTAAGCTTTTGGAGTGTAATAGCTTACCTTTCACCTTCCAAAACCTTAGCAAATGCGAGTTGATATTTTTCTTTTTGCGGACATAAGTCTATGTTTTTAACCATTTCTCAGCACCATTTTGGTTAAAGAACATTAAAAACTGCTTTTCAGAAGGAGTATTTTCACCTTTTATTCTTCTATTTCATGATATCTAAATGTAAAGAATAATGCAAATTTAAGAGGCTGTTTGGTATTTATCTTTGACTCAAATGTATGAAGCGATCGAAAGGAAAAATTTTTGTAGATTATACTCATAAATATTCTATTCAATAGAAACCAAATGTTTATGTGTATAAGTTTATTTTCACCGATAAATGATATGAGGACGGACCTAAGTTTTTTTATTTCTGTTAAGAATGGCTCTGAGTTCTATTTTTTTTGTAAATTTGCAACATCAAATATATCATAATAATGAAAAAAATCGTAAGTTTACTTTTTATTCTTTGCTTTGCATTGAATTTATCGGCACAGAAAAAAATTGATGGGGTTGAGTTCTTAATTGATAAAGATGCTGCTATTTCTGTTTTGAAGGAAAAATTTGGAGATCCTCAGTCAATTATGTCGGATAGGATTATATTTAGGAACATTGCTTTTGATGGTGAACAATTTAATGAAGCCATTTTTTTCTTCGATAATAAAGGACGGATGTATCAAGTAAGGTTAAAGTCAGATTACGTCAATCATGCGAAAGCAGAAGACCGGATGTCTAAACTTGGAAACAAATATAGTTGCATTTATAAAATCACCGAGTCAGAAAATCCGGATGATGGGAAATTTGTTGTTGGTTATGATATAAATGGTGGAAGGCTTTTCACAATTTCCACATTCAGGAATACTTGTGATTTAACCTTCGGGCCTTTCTAAATCTCTAATCTCCACATCATAATTTCATTTTAAGGAATAATTAATGTCCATGACTTCTATGAAAAAGGTTATACCTATACTCTGCATTTTAATTACAATAAGCTGTCAGTTGTCTGCACAATCCATTAAGGATATATGGATTTCCATGCCGGACTCCATTGTTCCATATTTAACAATTGATTTGAAAAAAGAATTAGTGAATAATGCAAAATTGAGCATAAAAGCCCAAGTGATAAACTTACTCGGCGACACTACAAAAGTTGATACGGCTTCTGATAAGTACATGAAAGTGGTTTTGAGTAAACGTAGCACGTTAGAACTTATTGAGTTGGATAAAAACACGATTGCCCTTCTTATGACTTTTCATGGCCCTTTGAAAGATAGCAATTTATCTCTTTATAGTAAAGATTGGACACTGATAAAAAACAAAGTCAAGTTATCTGTCACTGCTATAAAACCAAGCCCAATGTCTGATGAAGAATATGATGAATGTGTAAAACTGATGTGCCCATCGCTCAGACAAATAGCATACTTACCGGATGAAAATGTTTTTCTTCCAAAATATTCTTTCCCCCTATTATCTGGTGATAATAAAGAGAAAGCGAACAGCATTTTAACGCAAACAAAATATAAATGGGACGGAAGTGAGCTAAAGAAGGTTAAATAATGCCGAAAACGCGTTTGTAAACTTTGCAATTACGAATATTTTTCATACATTTGCAACGTGTTTTTCATGGTATTAGATTATTAAGGTTAATAAAGATTGATTGTCGTGAGACAATCAATTTTTTTATGTTTTCTTTAGCTACATACAGATTTATTTTCAACGCATTTGGTGATATATAAGAAAATCATTACTTTTGCCAAAAATAAAAAACGATAACATGAATTTGAAAGTACGTCTGGCACTCATGAACTTTCTTGAGTTTGCGGTTTGGGGTGCATATCTTACATCGATGGGCAGATACCTTGGAAATATTGGAATCGGTCAGAACATCGGTTTGTTTTACTCTATGCAGGGCATTGTGTCTATATTTATGCCGGCATTAATGGGAATTGTTGCCGACAGATGGATACCTGCGCAACGATTGTTAGGTATGTGCCATCTGTTAGCCGGTCTTTTTATGTTCTCAACAGCATGGTATGGCTTGACAGCCGGAGCCTCCGTTCAGTTTCCAATCATCTTTGCCCTTTATTCTTTTTCTGTAGCCTTCTATATGCCAACCTTGGCACTGACGAACTCTGTCGCTTACTTTTCATTAACACAGGCAGGTTTGGATACTGTAAAAGACTTTCCTCCCATCCGTGTCTTTGGAACCATCGGATTTATTTTGACGATGTGGCTGGTCGATATTTTAGGTTTTCAAAGCAACCATAATCAATTTATTACGTCAGGAGTGGTGAGTATAATTTTGTTTTTTTACACCTTTTCGCTGCCACATTGCCCCGTATCTAACAGCACTGAGAAAAAAAGTCTTGTTGAAGCGTTTGGCTTGAAAGCTTTCACACTTTTCAAACAGAAGAAAATGGCAATCTTCTTTATCTTTTCAATGCTTTTAGGCGTAAGTCTTCAAATCACCAATAGTTTTGCCAACCCCTTTTTATACAGTTTCAAAGCTCAGCAGGAGTTTGCTCAAGCATTCGGCGTACAACACGCTAACATATTGATAAGCCTCTCACAAATCAGCGAAACCTGTTGTATTTTGCTTATTCCATTTTTTATGCGACGTTATGGAATTAAGAACGTGATGTTGATTGCGATGTTTGCTTGGGTTTTACGCTTCGGATTTTTCGGTTTGGGTAATCCGGGATTCCCCGGGGTAATACTCTTCATTCTCTCCATGATTGTATATGGTGTCGCTTTCGACTTTTTCAATATTTCCGGCTCGTTGTTCGTTGATAAAAACACTGACATGACAATTCGTTCATCAGCGCAAGGTCTGTTTATGTTAATGACAAATGGAGTGGGGGCAACCATAGGAACCTTGGCTGCTCAAGAAGTTATCAATCATTTTACATATCCAAAATTGATTGGTGAGGATATACTCACTGTGGGAGATTGGCAGTCGTGTTGGTTTATATTTGCTGCATACGCTTTAGTAGTTGGCATTAGTTTTTCTATTGTCTTTCGCCCCAAAAAACATTTAAATGAATAAGACACGTCTGCTTTTTCGTGGCATATCCGAAATTGTGGGAACCACAGAGATGGGCTTATTAATTTTGGCGGATCAAAGTAACAAACGCCAAATAGCCATTATTTGCGACAAAAGCATGGAACATGCATTTAGCATGAGAATGGGAAACACAGCCATATGCAGTAAAATGCTTCCTGAAATCTTATGCAGATTAAATCCAGAGATGAATGGCGAGCACTATGAAGTAATCTTCTTATCCATCGTGGAGGGAGAATATCAATCCGTACTTCTCAACAAAGAAACACTGGAAATGACTAAAGTACGAGCATCTGACGGAGTATTATTGTCTCATATCGCACATTTAGACATATATATGGAAGAACGACTCTTCCTGAAGCAGAGTGTGCCACTTGAAAAAGGACAAAGCAAAATGGCATTGCCGATAAACGCTTTAAGCAAACAGATGTTGGAACAAGCATTGGAAAAGGCAATCGCAAATGAAGACTATGAACTAGCATCAAGTCTAAGAGATGAACTTCAAAAGCGACAGGACGCGGAAAAATAACTCCTTTAGCTTAACATTGAATTTATGAAAGAAACGCATTTCTTTTACGTTCCCAAAACAACCGAGACTGACGAGTTGCCTCGTGAAGAAGCAATTCATGCAGCTAAGGTCTTGCGATTAAAACCGGGAGATGACATCTACCTGATGGATGGGGTAGGTAACTTTTACCATGCGCAAATGAATTTAGCAACTGCCAAACATTGTTTGTACGAGATAAAAGAAATTCTACCACAACAACCAACATGGAAAGGACATATACATCTTGCAATTGCACCTACGAAAGATATGGGACGGATGGAATGGTTAGTTGAAAAAGCAACCGAGATTGGTTTTGATGAAATTTCATTCTTGAATTGTCAATTTTCAGAACGTCACATTTTAAAGACAGAGAGAGTTGAACGAATAGTAATTTCTGCCATGAAACAAAGCAGAAAGGCATGGAAACCGAAAATCAATAGCATGATAAACCTTACCGACTTCATAAAGACCAACACTTCGAGAAATAAATTTATTTGTCATTGCTACCCTGAAATAAAACGCCGAGATCTGTTTGAGCAGTTATCGCCATTAACGGATGATGTTCTTGTCATGATCGGACCGGAAGGCGACTTTTCTGTTGCTGAAGTGGAAGCTGCAATGGCTATGGGATTTAATAGCGCTTCTTTGGGGAACAGCAGGTTACGAACGGAGACAGCTGGTATTAGTGCGATTATGCAAGCTAATCTGAAATTAAGAAAATAACCATCTGCAGCTAAACATCTTATTTTGTGTTTTAATTGCTATTGTTTACATTTCTTGATGATGTATTAAACTTTTCACACAACTGCAATCTATTTTTTGATTAATTTTAGCTATATTTGCAGCAAAGAAAATAAAATATTCAGTTTCTATTAAATTTTAACGATTATGCAGAAAAAAATTCTATTTCTGGTTGTTGTTTTTATTACAATGGCAGCTTCTGTCATGGCTCAAGTTACGACATCAGGAATAAGCGGTAAAGTTACTTCCATGGGAGAGGACGTAATAGGGGCTACAATTACGGCAACGCATCAACCATCCGGGACGGTATATCGCGCAGTAACAAACACAGATGGAAGATTTACCATACAAGGTATGCGTGTTGGAGGTCCGTACAAAGTCGAAGTGTCCTATATTGGGCAACAAACAAAAGTGTTTGAGGGCATCAACCTTCGTTTGGGAGAAGTTGAAAACATATCTTGCACATTGAAACAAGATTCAAAAGAACTTCAAGAAGTTGTCGTAACCGGAAGCGCAGGGATTAATGCTACTAAAACCGGGGCTGCTCAGAGCTTGACTGCAAAGCAGATAGCCGACATGCCAAGTATTACTCACGGAATTGCAGATGTGGCGCGACTGAATCCGCAACTGACTACAACAAATTCAGGCGCAATGTCTTTCGCTGGTACGAGCAATCGTTATAACTCATTTATGATCGATGGCGCAATGAACAATGATGTCTTTGGTCTGACAGCTGATGGTTCTAATGGTGGTCAAGCCGGTACACAACCCGTATCTATGGAAACAATAGAGCAAATCCATATCAATGTCGCTCCGTTTGATGTTCGGCAAAGTGGATTTACCGGTGGTGCCATCAACGCGATAACCAAATCTGGTACGAACAAATTTCACGGTAGTCTGTACGGTTTTGGAAATAATAAGAGTTTGATAGGCAATCACTATCCTTATTCAGATGGTACCGGCTACGCTCCAAAGTTTCAAGATCAAAAAGAATATCAGTGGGGCGTAACTTTAGGAGGTCCAATCATTAAAGATAAATTATTCTTCTTCCTCAATTTTGAAGACGCGAACAAACAATATCCAAATATTAACGGATATCGCCAAGAAGGTTCACGCGTGATAGCCGATGAAGCTGATGATATTCTCGCGAAAATTAAAGAAATGGCAGCGAAACAGGGTATAGATTATAATGGCACTTTCGGCAATCCTGATATTTATACCAAAAGCAAAAAATACGGTGCAAAGATAGATTGGAATATCAACGACTTTAACAAGTTTTCTTTCCGCTGGAGTCTTGTAGATGCGAAACAACTCAACAGTATTACGACTGCTTCTTCCCTAAACGATGATCATTATTATTATCCGTTTGAGAGCAAGACACATTCGTTTACAGCTGAATTGCAAAGCCGAATATCCCCGGTGATCAGTAATGAAGCTCGTGCAAGTTATGTACGTGTAAGGGATAAGCGTGCTGTTTCTTCCGCTTTTCCTATGATTTCATTGCAGGTTACAGGTGGTTCACTCAACATCGGTAATGAGCGTTCCTCTATGGCAAATCAACTTGATCAAGATATTTATACTTTTGAAGACAATTTAACATGGTATAAAGGTAATCATACTTATACGTTTGGAACCCACAATGAGTTTTATAAGTTTGCTAATCTTTTCATTCAAGACGCAAATGGTTCTTATAACTTTGCGAACTTAGATGCTTTCAACAAGTACTACAACGACTACATGAGTAACAGCCTTGATCCAAACTTTGCTTATTTCCAGCAATATCGTTTTGGCATGGCAAACACTGACGTAACGGGAGACCCTCGTTGGAAGACACCTTTCTCTGCTGGTCAGTTGGGCTTCTATGTGCAAGATAAATGGGATGTTACTCCATCATTCCAATTCACATATGGCTTGAGGATGGAAATTCCACTCTTTTTCGATAAGCCAACTGCCAATATCGGTTTCAATGAGTATGCGGCTGACAAAGGATGGGATGTAAGAACCGACCACAAACTCTCCAGTAACCCACTGTGGAGTCCTCGTGTAGGATTCCGTTGGGATATTAGCAATAATCGCAATGTTATTCTTCGAGGTGGAGTAGGAGTGTTTACCGGTCGCATTCCATACGTATGGATTAGTAACAACTTCGCGAATACCGGCATCCAAATGTCAAAATATTCTGTGTTTAATCCAAAAGGATTGGAAATGATACTTGATCCTGACAAACAGCTACCCAACGCACAAAAATTAAATGCTACCGGAAATCAGGAAGTTAATGTATTCGACAAGAACTTTAAGTTTGCACAAACCTTTAAAGCAAATCTCGGATTAGATTTCAAGGTGCTGGGAATAGATTGGACTGCTGAAGCCATTTATTCTAAGACACTGAACGATATCTATTACAAAAATCTCGCTGTTGAAGAAACCGGAACGACTTTCGGTCAAGAAACAGGTTACACATGGGATAACAGACCTATGTATACGAGAATTACCAATGGCACACCATACACTTATGTATATGGTCTTTATAATACAAGCAAAGGATATACAGTAAATTTATCCTTGAAAGCAGAAAAGCATTTTAACTTCGGATTAGACTTAATGGCAAGTTACACTTGGACTCGTTCGATGAGCGTGAATAGCGGTACGTCCTCCGTAGCGAGCAGTAACTGGATGTATAACGCAACATACAGAAATCCCAACGACCCGGAACTATCTCTAAGTGCTTACAACGTTCCTCATCGTGTACAAGCAAGTGCCTACTATCATGTGAATTATGGTTCAAAGAAAGAATGGAAGACTACCATAGGATTGATTTATCAGGCTAAGAGTGGCTCTCCTTATGTGATAGAAATGTTCGGAGATATGAATGGCGATGGTGCTCGTGGAAACGATTTAATGTGGATACCAACAGATGAACAGATTGACCAAATGAAATTTGCTCCAACCACTGTAAACAATGCCCACAATACATATCCATTGTTAACGAAAGTTCTGGGTTCGGGTTATCAGGGAGATTTGTCAGAAGAACAGCAGCGTGCTCTCTTGAAGCAATGGATAGCTGATGATTCTTATATGAGCAAACATCGCGGTGAGTATTTTAAACGCTATGCAGACAACCTTGCTTTCGAACATCATTTTGATGTACACCTCGCACAGAAATATAGTTTTAAAGTTGCAGGACAAATCAATTCAATAGAACTTAGTTTCGATATTATCAACCTTGGAAACTTGCTCAACAAAGATTGGGGACATACTTATGGCGATAGATTCGGAGCTTACTTTAGTCCTTTCAATTACGAAGGTGGTGGCGTTTTCAAATTTGACGGAACGCATATTGCCCGCAACTACAATTCATATTACAGTCGTTGGAGAGGACAAATAGGATTGAGATACACTTTCTAATCTCGAAAACATCAATAATAAAAAATGGATACTCTTCATGGGTATCCATTTTTTATTATTATCTTTGTATCGGATATCATCTTCGTCATGCAAATTATGATTTTTTTTATTTTGGTACAACTATATATATTATGAAGATCGACTTTGAAAAAATACCCGAAGAACATATCGTAGGATTTAAGGGTGGTGAAGGAAAATTGGATACAAGAAGTTATGTGGATGAGAATGCACGCATAATGTATTCAACTTTGCGTCCTGGCGCAAGTAGTGGCAAACATAAACACATTGATTCTTTTGAGGTAATGTATGTCATTAGTGGAGAATTAACTGTTCACTATGATGAGGTAGAGGAAACTATTCAAGTGGGACAAGTACATTATTGTCCGAAAGAACATTCTCATTGGTTTGAAAACAAAACTGATCATGATGTAATTTATCTCGCAATAGTTCCTTCCTTGCAATAAACAACCCATACCGCCCCTTCTGTTTCCAAAACAGAATGATTCTATATGCTTAAATTCGCACGTTTCTTATTATTAATAATTCTTTATCCGGAGGCGACAACAGCTCAGATAAACCTTTCTCCCAATATTGCTTATCAACAGTACAAGGTTACCGATGACTCGTCAAAAATCAGCTGTTTGAGTATTGGACTCCTAAGCAACGTAGATTCATTGCGTGGTTTTCAATTGGGATTGGTGGAATCTACCACAAGGAAAGATATGAGAGGTGTGAACATCGGAGGCTTGTGGTGCTCCGGACGTAGCAATGTACACGGACTGCAATTAGGTGGTCTTATTAACGGAGTGGGAGAGAAGATGTCTGGCGTGCAAATAGCTACAGTGGCTAACCTTGCGGCATCGACAAATGGCATACAGCTTGCGGCATTGGGCAATACTTCTGCCACTCGTTTTCGAGGATTACAAATTAGCGGAGTGAGTAATGTCGCGGTGGGAGTAGAAAAAGGAATTCAGTTGTCAGCATTGGTTAACGTTTCCTCAGGAGTGGTTAGAGGAGCACAAATAGGAAGCTACAATTATGCAGATACATTAAACGGTTCACAGATCGGACTCATCAATGTGGCACTCACACATCCACGAGGTGTTCAGGTGGGTATTTTTAATTATACACGTGATACAATAGCCAACAAAATTGGTCTTGTGAATATCAATCCACGCACCCGTATCGACTTGTTGCTTTCGTATGGTAGTGCTTCAAGATTGAATACCACCTTGCGGTTTCGCAATAGAAGCACATATAGTATGGTTGGGTTTGGACTGCACTATGTGGGATTTGACGATGCTTTTTCAGGTACCGTTTTCTATCGCTTGGGACAGTATTTCCCTATAAGCAAACGGTGGACGTTAAGTGGGGACTTAGGATTTTGGCATATAGAAAATTTTGAAAAAAATACACGCGACAAGCCCCAACGTTTGTATTCCCTGCAAGCCCATGCCAATGCTGACTATCAATTATCGCCTATGGTGGGAGCTTTCGTGTCAGTGGGCTATGGAAAGACGCGATATTATGGTAGCAACAATAAATATAAACAAGGATTTCTCGGTTCTATTGGTTTTACTTTCAAATACGATTGGAAGTCGAATAAACAACCATTGATTGAAAAAGCTTTGCGACGAAGAACTCCTGTTGATAGTCTCAAAGCCTTTGCTTATGATGCACCATGGTGGCAAGAAAAGAAAAAATATTGGCTTGGAATAGCTGAGGCTGCCGGAATCAATGTTCTTGTGCACAGCTTTGATAGGTTCATATTGAACGAAGATTTTGCAAAAGTCAATTTCAAAACAATTGGTGCAAACTTCAAAAACGCTTTTGTATGGGACAACGACCAGTTTTCTACTAATCTTTTTGCCCATCCGTACCATGGAAATCTATACTTTAATGCGGCACGAAGCAACGGACTTAATTTTTGGGAATCTGTCCCTTATACTTTTGGTGGAAGCTTAATGTGGGAACTTATAGGAGAAGTAGAGCCACCTGCCATCAACGATCTGATTGCCACTTCATTCGGTGGAGTTTGCATTGGAGAAATAACCCACCGCATTTCTGCTCTAATCCTTAACGACCGTACACGTGGTTTTCGCAGATTTCTGCGAGAGTTTGCTGCTACGATTATTAATCCGATGCACGGTTTTAACCGACTTGTTTCAGGTGAAGCTACTCGCATTCATAGCGACTATTATCTTTATCATGATTATGCGCGTTTTCCCGTAGAGTTCAATATCACCATAGGTTCGCGTTATCTCGCAGATGATGGAGGGCTGTTTAGAGGTGAACATAACCCTTATATCAATATGTTTTTGAACTATGGTGACCCGTTTAACGAAGATGAAAATAAGCCATACGACTACTTCTCCGCAAACATCACAATAGGGTTATCTGCCAATCAACCCATCATAAATGGCATGCACCTTTTAGGCAAGCTTTGGAGCGTACCGGTATATGCGGGAAAACATTTTGATACCGAATTTGGTATCTTTCATCACTTCAACTATTACGACTCAAAACCGGTTAAGGATGGAACATCGCTCACGCCATATCGAATCTCAGAAGCAGCAGCATTTGGTCCGGGATTAATCTATCGTTTTCAGAATGTTGGCAATCTGAAGCATTTGGAGCAACGTTTGTTCATGGATGCTATCCTTCTCGGAGGAACCAAAAGCGATTACTACAATGTAATAGATCGCGACTATAACATGGGATCAGGGTATAGTTTTAAAAGCAATACAATTATGGAGTTTGCCAGATTGGGGAAATTCCTGCTAAACCTTGATTATTATCGAATTTTCACATGGAAGGGGTATGAAAATAAAGATTTGGAAAAGATTGATCCTCTTTTCGTAAATGCACAGGGGGATCGAGGGAATGCTCAGCTACTTGTTATCAATCCCCGAATGATATTTCGCTTGCGTGGAAATCTTGGTATTGAACTTTCCGGTTCCTATTTTGTGAGAGATACACAATATAAATTTTACGATAATGTGCATACACGAACTTTTGAATTGAATGGAGGATTAATTTATAGATTTTAATTCACACTGGGGTCATTAACTCAAAATTGGTCATTAGGGAGTGAGAAATCTTTTATCTTTTTTCATTGGTACCTAAATAGTTTTGTACCCCCCTCACGCAAGCAAGGTTGCATCAATTCATGCTTCAGGTGATGGTAAACAGACGCTTGATAGCAACATTCAACCCGATCATCACCACGAAATTATATTACAAAAACTTCGTCAGAGGTACGATTCGTAATCTGTTGATAATCAATACGATATTAATTGCGATTTAAAAGCTTAGCTTTTACACTCCAATTCATGACCTTTTGCAGTGCAAAAGCTTACCTTTTGAAAAGCAAAAGCTAAGCTTTGGATAGATGAATGAAGAAAATTTAGGACACTATTGAATTCTCCCCACATCATCTCCGGGAAAAATTTTCGCGTTTTCAATGCCTCGGCAAAATAGGATATTCCGTAAATAACGTGAGTTCGATGAATTCAAAACAATGCAAGCTGTGTATCAATGGTTCTTTGTACATTGATGCACGGCTTCTTGGGAAATAAACAATAGGCAGCAATAGCACCTAATAAGTTGACGATGAAATTGTCAAAGCATCTATGTCTAGAGTGCTCCACCTGTGCAATATTCTTAAGCTCATCATTCACAGTTTCTATAAAGGCTCTTTTTCTGAGTAAGAGTCTGTCAGAAACGCTCATCAAAGCTCCTTTCATGTTGCTTTTCAGCTTGGTAATAAGTTGTATTCCATCCACGAACAGCCTTTGGAAGAGATTCTTGCCGATGTACCCCTTGTCGCCGACCAGCTTGTCATATATGAAATCTACAAAAGATATGTATTCCAATGGCTTACGATCATCAACATCTCCCGGTGTTATCATAAAATTGAGAAGTTCTCCTTTCTCATTGCAAATCAAATGTAATTTGAAACCGAAGAACCAACCCATGGAGCATTTTCCTCTTGGGCTATACCTTTGAATACCTTATGAATATGTATTCTTTGGCTCTTGCAGACACGCAGTGGTGTGCTTTCAACAAAACTTATGCCCGTGCATTTTCCTAACAAGACTTTCTTGATAAACAAAGCGAGTGGTATGACAACTTCCCTTTCCAATTCTACTCATACGGTTGTATGAGACAACTTTAGGAAACAAATGACGGTAGTGTCCTTAAAAGTG
>NZ_SDIK01000079.1 GCF_008016795.1 Prevotella brunnea | reverse complement strand
GTAATCTATTGATAATCAGGATGATATTAATTGCGATTTAAAAGCTTAGCTTTTGCACTCCGATTCATGACCTTTTGCATTGCAAAAGCTTAGCTTTTACGGAGCAAAAGGTAAGCTTTGGACAAATGAATGAAGAAAATTTAGGACATTATTGAATTTTTCCCATATCGCCGGGAAGGATTTTCGCGTTTTCAACGATCCGGCTAAACAAAGATTATATTTGTCTTTTGTCTTGTCTCGGGCAGGCGCAGGTGGTGTCATGGGTTCGCAGAGTATGGTTTTTTAGTCAGTAAATTACTGAATAACAAGCCCATATCATCGATATGTTTTTAATAACGGTCATTAGAAAAAGCACTAAAGTGATTTCTAATGACCGATTTGGGTTTAATGAATTATGTCAATTTCGCATTGAGCGAATGAAGCATGAGGATTTTATTTTGGGTTGATTTCCTTTAACAGTCGATCTGCATGCCCCCATTTATCCATCATATAGAGAACGTAGCGGATATCAACGCCGATACAACGTGCGAGGTTGCGATCGAAGTTGATGTCGGAACTAAGACTATCCCAGTTACCATCGAAAGCAAGTCCTATGAGTTGTCCTTTGCCATCGAACATGGGTGAGCCGGAATTACCTCCGGTGATGTCGTTATTGGTGAGGAAGCAGAGTTGCATTTTGTTTGTTGTCTTGTCTTGATAGCGTCCGAAGTCCTTTGCGCTGAGCAATTCTTTCATGACAGGCTCCACTTTATAATCATCGATTTCATTGGCTTTATTGAATTTTTCCACCATGCTTTCTGCGGTGGTGTAATAGCCACTGTTGAATAATCCCATCATGTATCCGCCCACTTGTCCATAACTTAGGCGCATGGTGAAGTTGGCATCACTGTAATGTGGCATATCCATTTCCATCTGTAGTTTTGCTTGGCATAGTTTCTTCTCCTCTGCCTGTATCTGTTCGCGAATGGTGGCAGACTTCAGAGCGAGAGTCATGAACTTATGCATTAGTTCTTTCCCTACTTGTACTGCAGGGTCTTTCATGAATTTCTTTTCATCATTGGGATAGAACTTTGCACCTTTAACGAATACTTTGCTCTTCTTGTAAAGATAGTCGGTGTATTTGTCGAAATCTCCTCCAAACTTTAATTTCACGGTTTTGAAGAATGCGGGATGATACTCTTCCGGCAACATCTTTGCAAAGTTTTTCATCATGGCGGCAGTCAGTTCTTTGTCGAGCGCATAGTTCCATTCGTTGCTATTGTCTTTGAATTGATAGTATTGCTTCATGGGTCGGTCGTCCGAACCTTCGAGTTGCAAATCTTGGCTGAGTCGGATTGCGCGTTTGAAGAATTCCGTTGTCTTCCAAAACGATTCCTGTGCATAGTTTAGGGCATTGGATAAGGGTCGAGCCTCAGCATATAGGCTTTCCAACTTCTTGAAATCCACATCTGTTGTGGGATCTTTCGTTTCCTGCGCATTGAGCCATTCTCTTATCTTCGCTTCATATTCGGCTTTTTGCGCAATGAGTCCGATGGAGTCGATACATTTATTCATACCCATGGAGTTCTTCCAATAGTTGGCAGAGCTTGCGTATCCATCTTCGTACTGAATGCGCGTCGCCTCATCCGCGTCCATGTATTTCTTCATGATGGCAAGTTTGATGGTGCGGGTTTGCACTCTTATGGCATTACCAATGTCGCGACGTTCCCGAATGCCGTATGATGAAAGATAACGGCTGGTGCTTCCCGGATATCCTATGGTCATGGCAAAGTCCTTGTCCTTGTATCCTTGTAAGCTCACCGGCGCCCAATGTTCGGGGTGATAGGGCACATTATCTTTCGAGTAGCTTGCCGGTCCGTTTGTCTTCGGGTCGGCATAGATGCGGAACACGGAGAAGTCGCAAGTTTGTCTTGGCCACATCCAGTTGTCTGTGTCGCCTCCGAACTTGCCCATGCTCTTTGGCACGGTGAAGACCAATCTCAAGTCGGTGAAGTCCTGATAAGTCGTAGCATAGTATTTGTTACCCTCATAGAAAGGATTTATTTCTACATGCAGCGTCTTGTCTATGCGTTTCACAGAATCGGTGAGAACGTTGGTGAGCGAGTCTAAAGCGGCATCTTGCTGCTCGCTGTCCTTTCCCATGATAAGGGAATTTACACGGTTCGTGATGTCTTCCTGTCCTCTCATGAAAGAAACGAACATATCTTTATTGGGAAGTTCTTCGCTGTAGCTCTTGGCATAAAAGCCATCACGCATATAGTCGTGTTCCACGGTGGAATGGGAGTTGATTGCACCGAATCCACAATGGTGATTGGTGAAAACGAGACCATCCGGCGAAACTACCACTCCGGAACAAAACCCGGAGAAATTTACAACGTAATTACTGATGGCATTGGGGCTGTTAAACAGTTGGTCGCAAGGTAACTGAAATCCGTAATCCACCATCTGTGTGTAAACAGCTTCGGGAAGATTGTAAAGCGTCCACATGCCTTCATCGGCTTGAGCCGTGCTCATTGCCATCATACCGGCAAGGACTAAGGTTGATTTCTTCATAATAATTTGGATTGTTAATGATTGATTATCTTGATTTTTGTTGTGAGTTTCATTCTATCTCGTTAGATTGGGAAAACTATTTCTGAAATTTCTTGCCGATAAAAGGAAGTTTAGCCAATGGGAAATCACGCTTTACGATTATCGCCATAAAAGCCAGGACAATTAAGGTGTTCACTGCCAACGCGCCCAAAGAGGGAAGGAAGGCGTTGGATGCCGTGATGCCACCGAAGCAGATAAGAGCCGTCAGTACATAGAACATGATTTCCCTGACAGGATAATTGATGGGATAATACTTTTGACCGAAGTAATAGCTCAGCAACATACTGACAGCATAGGAAACGAAGCCTGCCCATGCGCATGCCCAATAGCTGAAACGAGGAATGAACAGGAGGTCTATCGCTATCAAAACCACGGCTCCGATGCCGGAAAAGTAAGCTCCCCATATCGTTCTGTCGGTGAGCTTGTACCAAAAGCTTAGGTTGAAGAAGATGCCAAACATGATTTCGGCTGCCATCACGATGGGAACAATCTCCAATCCTTCCCAATAGCTGCGCCCCACAACATACCGAAGGATGTCCATATATGCCATAACGGACAAGAAAGCCAAAAGCGTAAAGATGACATAAAACTTCATGGCATTGGCATAAGTTTCCTTGTTGTCCTTGTCCTTTGACTTGCCAAAGACGAAAGGTTCGTAGGCATAGCGGAAGGCCTGAGTAATCATGACCATGATCATGGCTATTTTAATGCACGCTCCGTAGATGCCAAGTTGCGTGCGTGCTTCAGCTGCCGAACCATCGAAGACATAAGGGAAGATGATTTGCGAGGCACATTGGTTGAGTTGTCCTGCCAATCCCATTATTAATAAAGGGAAGGTGTAGCCAAGCATACGCCTGCAAACGGTTTTGTCGAATTCGTGCCGAATGCCTGCCAACTCTTTCCAAAGCAATAGCAACGTAAGCAGAGTGCAGAACAAATTGATATAGAACACCCACACCACGTTGAGTGTGTAATGGGCATCGTAAATACCGAACGGATTAAATTGAAGAGAAGGAAACACTACCAAGTAAAGTAGAGTGAGGACGATGTTGAAAGTAATATTCAGTATTTTCAACGTGGCAAACTTGATGGGTCGATGCTTGCAGCGCAGGTAAGCGAACGGAATGGCGGCAAAAGCGTCAATGGCTACCGTGATATACATGACTATGATGTATTCCGGATGGTCTGAATAACCCAATAGTGAAGCTATAGGCTGATTGAAGAGGATGATAATTGCCATGAATAGCAACGATGTAGTACCCACCATTTTCAAAGTAGTAGCATAGACCGTATCGGGATTCTCGCCCTTTTTGCTCATGAACCTGAAGAATGTGGTCTCCATACCATAGGTAAGAATCACTATCAACAAAGCCACGTAGGCATAAACGTTGGTAATGATGCCGTATTGCCCTCCCGCGGCATTGAATTTGGCGGTTTGTATGGGTACCAACAGATAGTTGATGAAGCGAGCGGCTATGCTGCTAAGTCCGTAGATAGCCGTATCTTTTGCCAATGATTTTAAGTTTGCCATTTATATAATATTGCTTTTTCGTTTAGAAGAACACGTAGCAGATGCCGATGGCGGCTATCACGCCTGCCAAATCGGCAAGCAATCCGCATGCCACCGCGTGCCTTGTGTAGCGAATACTCACACTGCCGAAATAAACCGCCAAGACATAGAACGTCGTATCGGTGGAACCTTGGAAAATACAGCTCAATCTTCCGGCAAAGGAATCGGCACCGAAATGCTTCATAGTCTCAAGCATCAAACCTCTGGCACCACTCCCGGAGAGTGGTTTCATGAAAGCGGTGGGCAGACCATCAACGAATTGCGTGTCCAATCCGCATACCTCCACGCAGCTTCTGACGCCCTGAATAAGCAAATCCATTGCTCCCGATGCGCGAAAGACTCCCACAGCCACCAAGATGGCCACCAGATAGGGAATAATTCTCACGGCAGTGGTGAACCCTTCTTTTGCCCCTTCGATGAAAGCGTCATAAACGTTTATCTTCTTGAGAAAGCCTGCCACTATGAAAAGTACGATAATCGACATGAGGATGAGGTTGGAAGCAACCGATGTTACCATTCCCATGGTTTGTTGATCCATCTGCCCAAAGCCCCAAATCACCAGCCCTACAAAACCAATCAGTCCTACGAGAGTAGCGAGCAAGACGGGTTGCAACAAGTTAATGCGTTGCCAGACAGATGTAATAATGATACCAGCTATCGTGGCGACAGTGGTTGCCAGCAAGATGGGGATGAACACATCTGTAGGCGAAACGGCACCGTTGGCACTGCGGAAAGCAAGAATGCTGGTGGGAATGATGGTCAGCCCCGAAGTATTCAGCACCAAAAACATAATCATGGGATTGGTTGCAGTATCCTTCTTCACATTCAATTCCTGCATTTGTGCCATGGCTTTCAGACCGGTGGGCGTGGCGGCATTGTCGAGTCCCAACATGTTGGAAGCAATATTCATGAATATCGATCCCATGACGGGATGGTTTCTCGGAATATCAGGGAAGAGCTTTGTAAACACGGGACTCAACATTCGTGCCAATACGTTTACCACTCCTGCCCGCTCGCCAATCTTCATGATGCCCAGCCATAGTGCCAACACGCCGGTTAATCCGAGTGAAACTTCAAAAGCCGATTTCGAGGAGTCGAAAGTAGCATCCACCATCTCTTGGAATATCGATGTATCGCCCATGAATAGTCCAATGACTCCGAAAGCGAAGGCAATCAAAAAGAAAGCTATCCAAATATAGTTTAAAACCATTACTTATGTTTATGCGGTTGTATTCGTTAGGCAAAAGTAATACTTTTTGTCGATACTCGCAATATATAATGGTGAAAACTAAATGGATAAAAGCTTTCTGCTCGTTGCTCATTTCTCCTATCCGACAAATTATTCAGTTCAGAATCAATAGTGTCCTAAATAATTTTGTGCCCCCACACAAGGTTTCATCAAATCATGAGACTTGATGCATTTTGTTTCAATGGCGAATAACACATACTGTCTTATACGGATTTAGCTT
>NZ_SDIK01000078.1 GCF_008016795.1 Prevotella brunnea | reverse complement strand
TTTAGCGGACAGTAATAATTGTATTTCCTTTTGCAGGAGTATGCCTGTAACTCGGCACACTCCTGGTTCTACTTAGTCAAACATCGCATTGACGTGGGTTTCAAACTCGTCGTCTGAATAGCTGTAGAAGATGTCATCTTCCACATATCCGTAAAATAGATTGTCCACTGATGGAAAATCTTCTTTCCACTTGTCGCACACACTACAGGGTGCAAATAGGGCATCGCCCAACTGCGCATTGCTAATCTCTCTTGCATCAACGCCCTCTATCGAAAAAATACTGATATTCCCCATGCTTTTAGAAATGAAAATCAATGATACCACCGATATAAAGTTCGTCACCCTCCGTCAGATGCTCCACCATGCGCATCAACTCCGCCGACTTTTCCGCAAAAGTCTGATAGTCGTCATTACAAAGGTAGAATTGGGCATCAGTGTCCAGCGGATTTTGCAGCTCGGTCTCCAACTGGTATACCTCACCGCAAAAGTTCATCACGTTTTCCGTGTTTACCTTTGCCGCTTTCGTCTGAATACGCTCAACCCACTCACGTTTCCACTGCTCAAACCCGCCTTGATACACCAAAGTCGTTTCATCTTTCAGGCGAAACATACCCAATGGCAGAATATGAGCCATGAGCGAGTAAACGGCTCTCTTCCGTTCTTCTTCTGATATGGCGGCACAATAGTCATAATCGCTGCCATCACCCTGCAACAAGGTATCTTCACAAAGATAGCCCTCGATGCGTTCTTCCGATAATTGAAAAATCCATGCGTGCATAACTTATCATTTTAAGAGGTTATCAATCTTAATCTTTTCCCTTTTGTGAAGTCTTCAGACTTCTTGCAGGTACTTGATTTTCGAGCAAGAAAGGACGGCATAAGCGGGAAAGACAAGGCAAGCAATGCACGGAAAAATTGACGGAATACCCAAATCTTGATTTGAGGAAGGCTGCCGTCTATTTTTCTGCGTATAGCCATAGCGGTGCTTGCCGCTCTTTCCTATGCCGTAACTTTGCAAAGAAAATGAGTACTTGCAACAAGGAGGCAACCGCAAACATGGAAATGATAGAAAGTAAATACCGCACATCATGACGTACCTTTCTCTGATAATAAGGAAAACAAGAAAATAATTACTGTTTTCTTGCTTAAATGACATGAAATAGTTATATTTGCTGCATAAATCTGTGTCGTGACACAAAAATATATTCTAAAATGCTATTTGAACGGAAGTATTACCTAAGCCAACTACAGAATGCTGATGGAAACGGTATGATCAAAATCATCACCGGGATGCGACGCTGTGGCAAGTCATTCCTCCTTTTCAATATCTTCCGAAAGAGTCTTCTTGAAAGGGGCATTCACGAAGATCACATTATTAAAGTCAATTTGGAGGATCGCCGAAATAAGAAGCTACGTAATCCAGATGCACTTCTTGAACATATCGATAAATTGATGACAGATGCAGAGAAGTATTACATTCTGTTGGATGAGGTGCAGTTGGTCAGTGAGTTTGAGGATGTTCTTAACTCTTACCTTGGCGTACCCAATGCAGAAGTGTATGTTACCGGCTCAAATGCAAAATTCCTTTCAAGAGACATTATAACGGAATTTCGTGGACGAGGATGGGAAGTACGCATCCACCCACTTAGTTTTGCAGAATATTATGAGGTGATAGGTGGTGAAAAGGCAGAAGCCCTGGATCAATACTATAAATATGGTGGCCTGCCAGCTGTGGCAGGAATGAAACGAGCTAAAGACAAGCAGAATTACCTCCGCGAGATTTTTGAGACGGTGTATCTAAGAGACGTTATTGACCGCAACCATCTAAAGAATGCAGACGGCTTACGGGAGCTGGTTCGTATTCTTGCCTCTACTATGGGGGCGAGTACCAACGTGCGACGAATTTCAAACACTTTCAAGACTGCCGCAGGCATAGATGTTGCCCCTGCAACGATAGCCAAATACATCGCGTGTCTGCAAGATGCATTCATCATCAGCGAAGCATTACGCTATGATGTCAAGGGTAGGAAATATATCGGCACAGAAACCAAGTATTATTTCGAGGATTTAGGGATAAGGAATGCCGTTGTTGAATTCCGCCAATTTGAGCCAACCCATATTATGGAGAATGTTGTATATAACGACTTATGCCGCAATGGTTTCTCGGTTGATGTCGGATTAGTTGAAAGTTTCAAACGCGATAATAACGGCAAACTAACAAGACGAAACCTCGAAATAGATTTTGTCGTCAATCGACATGATGAACGATTATACATTCAGTCTGCCTATGCTTTACCTTCAAAGGAGAAAGTTGATCAGGAACAAGCCTCACTCTTGCAAGTGTCAGACGGCTTTCGCAAGATTATCATTGCCGGCGATCATTACAGTACTGGTTACAATGAGAATGGAATCTTGGTAATTGGACTTTACGATTTTCTGTTGGAAAAAGCGAATATCTGGAAATAGTATAAACAGCAAGTCTATAATACTAAAGGAAGAAACAGGGGAAGCTACAGATAACTTCCCCTGCTATTTTTTTACCATGTATCTTCATGAAAGAACTTTTATGGCAGCGGTAGTTCAAACGTCCTCACCACCGCCTTGCCGTCCTTACTGATAAAGAACCACCGTTCAGCATTGTATTTCATGCCATGATGCGTTATCGCCTGATAGTCGATCTTCACTTTCCATCCCGTCCATTCCTTTTTGCCAGTAGCCTGACTGAGCATCTGTCGAATGTCCGAGTTGGCACGCATCTGCCTTTCGGCGAGATCCATCACGTAGAAGTCATTGATGTCCAGCGACTGCATATTATTGGTACGTTTCATAATACTATCCGTGACCGACTTCATGATACGGATGATGCCCGCCTTCTCTTGTTGCGAGAAGTAGCTGAACCCAAAAGCCGAATCAGGCTCTGATATAGCCAACACCTGCAATTGCTTAGGATATTCCATCGATTCTTTCAGATTTTCCACAGCCAACTGCTTCAACGCATGACGCTTATTTTTACAACCAGTGAGGCATAACAATGCCACCACTACATATATAATACTTTTTCTTTTCATCACTAATAACTGCTTAAATCATGATTATTCTGTCTTTTTCAGGTGTCAGTTGCAGCCGCTTGTAGTACACTGTACCGTCTTCCTTGTAAAATTCGATGCAGTCCCTGGTTACGCCCTGTTCGCAAATTTGCTTCACCTCCTCCACCGATACGGCATGACCGCTGATGTTACGCCAGATAGAGAACTTGCATGGATGTTCGGCATTGCGATAGTTGGCACAGTTGTAGGCCTTCAGCCCAACATGCAGGTCGCCGCCGCAATGCGGACACTTTGCGATGCGCGATTCCAGCTTCACCTTGCCTTCGGCTATCGACAACGACGAGGCAAACATCTTCCACTCATTTGAGGCAAAGCCCTCCAGGGCGATATGCTTGCCATTCAAGAACGCCACGGCATCCTGCTCCATAATCCTACGGTTGCAGATAATACCCGGAATCATAAAGTCACACGATGGATGCTCACCGATGGAATTTTCACATCGGTAGCCCTTTGAAGTCTTGCGCATCTTACCTCCACAGATAGGACATACTCCGTCGATATAATGTACACCTGATGATACCTCCACCTTTCCATTACGGATGACGAGAGCCGCCTTAAAATACTGTCCGTCCTTGTTTTGCAGAGAGAGCACCCCCGTATGACCATGCTTGACAAGTGGCGCCACCAGTTCCTCCGTTATCTCCAAATTAAACAAACGATTAGGGATAACGAATCCACAGGACTGCTCACTGCACTTCCAGTCCTGCTCGTCGTGCACCATTGTACCTCTGCCACAAACGGGGCAAATCATTAAGTTATTTGTATCACTCATATCTTTGCTATTTCTTAAAGTTTAATGATTACCAGGCAAATCCGTTGTTTGCACTGCTCTTCCTCGAAATAACAAAGTGTCGCCATGCAAAAGTACAGAAAAATGCCCATATTCAGACCTCTCAAATATATTTCCACTCATAGATTAGTCCATCCACAATCGCCTTTCCTGACATCACCGTGGCCCAACCTTCAGGGTCAAGTCCAAACCACAGGTCATTCCACGAGTACGTCCTTATCTGCCATGCCAGCAGCCACAGATCGGTGTTGATCGTCTCCAGTTTCGTCACCACCTCATTGGCAATGTAATACCGTTCCGCCGATGACAGTAGGTTTACCTTATGCTTCTCATTCACAGACTTGCCGGTGACATCATAGCCACTCACGTTGTATGTGCCGCTCGTTACCAGTTGTTTCATGAACGGATAGAGCGAAGCCATTTGCGTGGCAGCATCCGTCAGTTCATCAGACACCAAGAGAGCAATGGCCGTTCCTTTCAGATGACCGGGCAGCGACTGGCGCAACAGGCTCATGTTTCGTGGAATCTCTACTGTTGTCAGTTCTGCCGCTCGCTTGATCTGATAAAGGTTCTGCATGGCTCCTTGTGCATTGGAGAGATACGTCAGCATCTTGTCTTCCACCTTGTGCATTCTGTCCATCGCCACAGTGACTGCCGTTTCCGCAGCAATGATTTTCTTCTGTGTCTTCTCGCGGTCCTTGAAAATCTTTTTCAGCATTCCGCTCTGCGCTATCACTGCACCCGTCAGCGTCGGGTCCGTCTGTTGTGCCATCATAGGGCAGAAAGTTAAACTACCCAACAATGATATGATGAAGATTCGTTTCATAAGCCCACCCCTTTCTCTCGGCGGTCAGCCAGATTCCGATCTCTTGCAAACTTGTTTTCTACCGCCACAACTTCCATCTGTTTACCCATCAGCTGGTCGTTCCAGTCCTTGTAGTTCGCAGCAGCCTTCCATTCACCTACATTATAGCGGATGTGGATATGCTTGCGAAGCTCACGGATGGACAGCTGTTCATTAGCAATGGCAAAGTTCTTCGCGCCAACAGTAATCTTCACCTTGTCCTCTTCCTTATGCACATTCAAGCGGATGCCCTCCAGCAAGGCAGCCATGCGGATTCCATAGATACGCCCGGCAAGGTCATTATCAAAACAGTCCA
The DNA here is from genome assembly GCF_008016795.1 of Prevotella brunnea. Taxonomy (GTDB): domain Bacteria; phylum Bacteroidota; class Bacteroidia; order Bacteroidales; family Bacteroidaceae; genus Prevotella; species Prevotella brunnea. The sequence goes on along the minus strand of NZ_SDIK01000078.1, from coordinate 22,076 downwards.
TCGCCTTGGCTTCCGGGTAATGCGCCATGATACCCTTGATCTGACTGTCGGAGAACGTGCCACCCAACGATACGAATACCGAATGAGTACCATCTAAGCGAAGGTGATTCAGCTGATAGAACGCCATGATGTCGTAGGCACTTTCAGCGAAATAGATATTTCTGATGTCTGTAGGCTCTCCACCTTGTGAGAGATCAGCAATCCATGCCCCCGTCGTCGAGTTAGTACCAGCTGCCTTACTCTTGAATGAGCCAAAGCCACGGATTTCATAGCCCACCACCTTGTCCTTGCCAGCCTCCGTATAAGGGAAGCCGATGTTGAACTGCTTGTAGGTGGTATGGCTGTTGTCCCTTATTTGCTTGATAAATGGTGCGAAGGCACTCACCGTCTCCTCGTTGATGCCACGCTGGACAAAGAACGCCATTACTTCCGACGGTGCACCATTAACATCCTTCGTTTCATAGCGTTTCGGATCAAACACGGTATTACCCGTGTACCCAGCTTTCGTAAGATACTGGCTATCCCCATAGTCAGGAATCGGCTCATTGGCGAAGTGGGCCATCACCTTGCCGATGATTTCCCACTCGTTTCTTCCAGACTCGTGGAAGCTGCTAAGGTTCTCACGTATCAAAGATACCACATCACCGCCTCTCGCCCCGTTACGCCGGAAATAAGTTTGCGCCGCCTTCTCCTTCGGGTTCTTGATGATGAGCTTGTCCTGATGCCCCGTGGAGTCAGACAAAACCATTTCAATGTATCTTCCCACACCAGCCGAGCGGTCGAGACGATAGCCCAGATAATAGGCAATATCATCTACGCCTACCTTTGTTTTTAGGTCTTTGTAGTTTACACTCTGTTTCATAACTGCCTACAAGTATAAAGGGTTATATTTTCATACGATGAGCATGCTGCTGTGTCTGTGCCATGACTACATCTCCAAAACTTTTTTCCAGCGTATGGGAGAGCAGACGCGCCTTCTCCGTTTCTTCCGAGAGAGAGAAATAGAGGATGCCCACATTTCGGTCAATCGGTTTGAGTCCCAAATCTTGACCTTGGAATGAGGCTCGCACCGCATAGTCGCCATCATTTTGCTTGATGATGGAGGCGTTCTCAAAGACGACCTTGTCCTTGGGAATGTCGTTAGAAAGGTTTCTGTTTTTATCGAGCAAGGGCTCTTCACCCAACGCCATTTTCTGCTTGTCCACCTCTTCCAGTACCATGTTAGCAGCCTTGTTCACGTCGGCCATCACCGACACGATGAACTTAGGATTTTCCTTGAGAGTGGAGATCCAACTATTGAGGTAAGCCGCATTGTTGTCCAGAATACACTTGTCAAAGCCCATCGAGTTGCCTACCATCGCTGCCGTCAGCTCAGCCACCAGTTCCTCCTTGGCGTATTTCGCATCGCCGAACTTCTCATGGCTGCCCCTGTTCAGCCGAGGTTCCGTACCGGTGGAATGAGCCATCTCGTGCAGGGCCGTGGAGTAGTATTCCATACCGTCCTTATAGACCTCTTCCAGTGTCTTGCCGATGTTGAACTGCTCTTTCCTTGGAATGACGATGATGTCCTTGGAGGGAGAGAAATATGCACCGGGTACCTGCTTATCATATTGGATAGGACAAATCCACTCCTGCTTTTCAAACATACGGTCGAGAGCCTTGCTGGTAAACATCCCTTCGGCATCTCGCAGCTCTGGTGGGGCAAACAGCTTTTTGAGAGCTTCCACCTTGTCAGGCTTCACCTCAGCCAGATTGGTCTGATCGACATTGAACACATTGAAGGCTTTTAGGAAAGGAATGGTCTGCACCTGCATCCGCTCTGCAAGGCTCATCTTGCGGTAGGCCTCTTTAGAAACTTTCTTACCATCCTTGTCCCTTGCTATGATATCCCAGTAGAGTACTGGCATAGCCGACTCACCTCTCTTCACATGTGCTCCCATGTCGTTGGCCTGCTTGAAGGTGAGGTACACGGGCATGGAGTAGCCACGAAGAGCCGTGTCCAGTTGGAGGAAGAAAGAGTTGCTTCCCGAATATCCACGCCCGGATACATTCTGCGGCATGGCACCGGGGGCGGTGGCACCGCCAATCCACCCCTTGCGCCAGCCAACGGACTTCATCTGTTCCATACGCTCAATCATCATCTCCGTGAATCTGTCCACGGCTTTCTGACCGAGCGTCTTTGTTTCAGTTCCAGCTGTAGTCATAGTCGTCCTCCGCCAAGATTTGCTTATCTTGCATATTCAGTTCCACCGACTCCATATAGAACTCTGCGGTATCTTCGCTGGGATGGATGTTGTGTTCCTTGCACCACTGCATGAAGTCGTTCGCATGTTCACCTTCGAGCGTGAACTGCAGCCATCCTATCCGTCTGTCCTGTTTGAGCTGGACCAGCTCTTCAAAACTATATGCCATTTTCTTTGAATTTATGTTATCTGTGTTCATTATAGAAATCCGCCCAAAGGTTACATCTTCAGTCCATTGCTGATAGCCTGCTTCTGACCCGACAGCACTTTGATGTCCTCTGAGAGATATTTGGCTGCCAGCTGTTCACGAGTGACGGTCTTGGCTTGGAAGAGAGAAAAGCCGTCGTCAAAGGAAATCGCCTTCTTGTCCGTGCGCCCGTTCTCGCCCACGGCAGCTGAAATCTTCCACTTGCCGTCCATGTTGTCCTTTGCCACCCGAATATCCTCCACTTTGATGTTGGCAGGGAGCAGATAGACGGCGTAGGCCGATGCCAGGTGCAGCCGTTCGCCAAAGTTTTTTTCCACCAATGCCGCCGGTGTCGTCACGCGGTCGAAGAAAGCACTCTGGTCCGCCTTGGTCATTGGAACGGACATGCGCTGGTCGCCCACCTGTGCGTAGAGCTTGTACTTGCCATAGTCGGCACGCTGCTCATCTTTCTCCTTATACACTGTCATCTTGTCGATTACCCTGCCGTCGGATAGAATGTTGGCAGCCTTGTATTCCTCGGCAGACACCTTGGGAGCCAGCTTTGTCGGATAATACTTTTGCATCATGTCCTCCACCTTCGCCTCCCGTTTCTGATAGGCTGCGATGTCGGCAGCGTCCATCTTCATAGGGTTGAGCTGCTTGCCGTTGAGCTGAGCCACATAGAACCAGTCGGCGGGATTCACCTTGGACTGGAAGGCATGAGCATGGGAAACCTTGTCGCCATTGACCGTTACCATCTGCGGCTCGCGTGGCTGATGCTCCTGCTTGGCGGTTGCCGATTTCTCTATGGCCTTCCCTTCCTCTTTCTTTTCCTCAGTTTTTATTTCCTGTGCTTTCGTTTCCGCTTTCTCCGATACTGATTTCTCTACACTTTGTTTCTTCTCCAGACTGTCCACGATGGCTACTCGGAGACCGGCACTGATGAGTTTCGGCAGATTCGTGTCCAGCGCATGATGGGGAAATGTAACTTGCAGAGAACCGTCTCCAGCCTTGGCTGGCTTGGTAGCCTTGACACCCAATGTGTCAGCCACCTTGGAGGCATCAGCGTTCAGGACCGTGTAGAAATCTCCCGTCCTGAAGAGCAGGACAGCATCAGGATGCTTCTCCTTCATATTCGTGTACAGCTCCGCCAGCGTCTTTGACTTCGGGAGCTTTGTCGTTTTCTTTGCAGCTTTTTTCTCGGTCTGAGCCGTCGGCTCTTCCTTTGGGGTAGCTTGCTGCTGCACCTCTTCTTTTTTCTTGCTTGCCATATTATTGTCAATTAAAGGGTAAATATCCGACTTCCATTTGTTGGGCGTGAACTTATGCGTATCACCGAGTACCGCCATCAGTGTGTCCTGTCTGCCCATCGCTTCATACGCGGCCATTGCCGTGTGCCCGGTGTCGAGTACATTATCAATAAGAATGGGTATCTTGTCCTTAGGCACCCTGCGGATGCGATAGAAGTAGAGCGGCACTTCATCGAGCGAGCCATTGGCTTTCTTCACCAGATAAAGCGGCTCGTGGGTATTGCTTGCCAGCGCGTCGATGACAGGCAGATGCAGTGCCTCGCTGATTTTCTCGGCAAGCGTCTTGGTGTAACCGGCCCTGCCGGTGCGGTTTGGGATAGGTACCAGTACCACCTGCTTATCTTTAGGCATGACATTCCTGACGGCAGCCGTCATCATCGCTGCTGCCTTGGCAATGGCCATATCGTCCCCAGCCTTTACTTTTCGGGCAATAGGAGCAACCTTGGCATAGCCAGCCACGGAGCTGACGATGTAGTCGTAATCAAGATTTTTGTATTTCTTTCTACCCACCTTGCTTGTCGTGATATGCTTTAACGCTACGGTTCTACAACAGAAGAACTCGCCAACAAAGAAGAATGTTAAAGCACTCGCTGGCTCTTATGAAAGTGACAAGCCGGGAGCAGAATATTAAAGAATCCCTTGTTTGGGGAGGATGGTTTTTAGTCTTGTGTTATCGGAGCAAGCCTGTACGCTGCTTCTTTTCGATAGACTCCGAGGGGTTGTTGGTCATGGCCTGGCGTTCCACCACTTTCTGGTATTCCCAGCGGTTTTCGTCGGTCATCACATAACCCATAAAATCCTCGTGAACATCATCGTAGCGCATCTGTTGCAATCGTTCCCACTCTTTCATGTCGCCGTTGACAATTTTGAAGCCTTGTGGCTCACGTAGGTCAACGCCCACCGTTACCTTGGTGTCGCCGAGAGCCAGTTCCACAGGTTTACCTTCCTGCAAAGCCTCCTTTTGATTGGCACCCAGCTCGATGTCCTTCACTTTATCTCGTGTTTGTAGTTCTGTCTCGATAGGAATGCTGGCCACATTACGGTGCATGAGCGAGTTCGTTTCCTTATCCAGCTGAACAAATCTTACTTTCCTTTCTCCCTCCACGTTCACTTCCTTGTGTATTACCTCGCCAGACAGCACTCGTTGGAGCTCATTTTGGTTAAGTCCTAATTCATTGGCAATCTCTCTACGGAGTGGGTAAGTCATCAGTAACACTTGTTCGTTATCATCCAGTACGAATTGGGCTTTCATCGGTAACTGTATCACCTTGCCATTTGATGTTTCCGTGTTGGCTATGAAAACAGGCGTCACCTCTCCACAAAGCAGCGGAACTTTCAGAGCATCAGGCATCGACGCCAGTTTCTCCTTGTCGATACCCAGCTGCATCAGTTTCTCTAAGACCGCTCCCTGAGCCTGAAACGTCATCACATTTTCCATACGTTGAATTTTTATCGGTAAATTTGTCGAGAGAAGACTTGCGCTTCTCACCGAACAAAATTATCAAAAAAGCAAGACGATAAGATGAGACGATACAGATTATTTCTATTGGTTTTTGTTGCTACCGCAATCAGTATAAAGATGGCAGCACAGTTTTATACCCTCCGTCCAGAGGTAGCTCACACACAGGAAAGACTTGTAAAACAAACAGTTACACAGCAAAAGGTAGGTAGCATAGACACAAAAATACCTGATGTAGCCTTCCAAACAGGCCTCGGCTTGGAAATCACCATCGAGAAGGACGTACCACTGTTTGTCAATGTGAAGGACTCCCTGCTTTTCAACCTGATCAGCCAGCGTATGAATGTCTGTCTGCCGCTCGACTTCCTGAAACTCAACTCTGCTTTCGGTTACAGGAAAGACCCAGTAAAGCGATGTGCGGCTTTCCATGATGGTATCGACCTCGAATGTAACCATGCACGGGTGTATGCCATGTTGCCCGGCATCATCAAGGAAGTGCGCTATAGCAATAAAGGCTATGGCAACTACATCATCTTAGAGCATGGCATCTTCGAATGTCTGTACGGACACCTTGACCAGATTACCGTAAAGGAGGGCTATGCGGTTTCGGCAGGAACTATCGTGGGAGTATCGGGGAACACGGGCAAAAGTACTGGTCCGCATCTTCATATCAGAATTAGGAAAGGCGGAAAGAGCGTCAATCCTAATGTCTTTGTGGACTATCTTAACGGTTACATCACGCAGCTACAGGATAAGATGTCGTATATTAGATTTGGCACGAAACCCAACAGAGAGCTGAACATCGAAAATCTGATGGCCACATTAAGGCAATTTGATGTAAAGTTCCCACAGATAGTAGCGGCACAGGCTCTGCTTGAAACAGGCTACTTTACCTCCCGGGTATGCTTAGAAAACAACAACCTCTTCGGGCTTCGCCGCCCCAGCAACGGAAGCTACTACACCTTCAACTCATGGGAAGAGAGCGTCAAAGCCTATAAAGATTATGTGCAGTACAAATACAAAGGCGGCAACTACTACGATTTCTTGAACAAGATTGGGTATGCCGAAGATGGCAACTATGTTACCAAGGTGATGAGTCTTGAAAAGAGCCTATAGCTCCATGTCTAAATCTAGAAAATGGAATCCCTCTGCATAAAACCTTCCAAAAGAGAATCCTCACCTGCTTGCATGGCTTCTGACTTCTGGGTACGGGTGATGAAATAATATTTACCTTTATCACTGCTCATTTGGAAATGATTGAGCAATACATGGCTACGATACACATAAAACCAGCCATCATCCAGATAGATACCATAACGATGGTCCCAGTCAGTATAGTGGGATTTCATTATCTTGTTCTTGTGTGCAAGTGGGAAACAAACTCTTGCAAGAATATTCCTCATATCAGTCCACTAATGCACCTCAACATTGGTGAGGGCACTGTTTTTTGGAAAGAAAAATCTTTGCTGATCAATATGGCGAAGAACTTCAAACTCTGCGGGATTGTTAGAGAGAATAGATGGCGGTATCTGAAATTCAAAGAACCATTCCTTAGAATACTTTTACTTGACCATACCATATTCACAGCCATACATTGCTTCCGCAAAAGCTCCTGTCAATATAGCGAGAAGATGCTTATCTTCATAGTAATCATACATGGCATTGTGAATGGCGGACGTAAAGTCCCAACTCTTCTTGAAGCATTGCTAGCCATGGTAGATATAACCACCCAAATCAGTGGCTACCAAAAGACTTTTGCCATTTACAACATCCCTTACTGCTTGGACAGCTTGTGATTTGGAAGCCCCATGGCGTAAATGAGAGATAATATCACTGGCGATAACAAGCAAAGAATAATCTTCCTTGGAAAGCTTTTCCTCGATTTTTTAAACGATACTCCACCGAAAAGGTCTTTCCAACCCATAGATACAGAAAGGACAATCAACTGAGGAATATTGAGCATTTGCTCACTTACACCATATCTTTGTAAAGCTGCAACAGGCTCTTATATGAAGTTCAAAAGCAAATCGCTACATACGGATAATTGGGCATCTGGCATAACAAGATGCGCATAGAACTCATCCGCTTGATGTTCACATGCCCATGCTGCCAAGTCAGCTATAATTGCACCCTTCATCAACTTTGTTTTCTGGTTATAAGGGCATATATATCGCTTTTTAAGCAAAACTTAGCATGTGAGAAAGAAATTTTCACTACCACCCATCATTTTTTGCTAAAACTATGAAGGAATATGAGGAAAGTTTCATATATTTGCGCTTAACATCAATTTCTTATGAAATGGAAAAAATAAATAGAATCAAAGGAGCCCTCGCTGATGTTGGGAGAACTGGAAAATGGTTGGCAGAGCAATTAGGCAAAGATCCTGCTACAGTCTCAAAGTGGTGTACCAATACATCCCAGCCTGATTTGCAGACACTCACCAGGATAGCCGAGATCTTGGATATAAATATCAAGGACTTATTGGTTGATTCAAAAAATGTTTAGTGCATGGTGGCTGATTTGAATATAGACACATACAATATAACGTTCACGGCAGGGGCTGCGTTGCTCAATGAGACTTCTGCTGTGGTGCAAGCTTTCTATGATTGTTCGGAAGACTGGGAACGAACCCGTGAGTCGACTCTTAGTAACAATTTGATGCAAAAGGAGAAGCTTTCAACCAGCAAACGCCTCTTCTCTCTAGTGAAGCAAAGGCTCCAGGCTCTGAACGACGATGAGCGATACTTGTTGGCGAATGAAACTCCTGCACAGCGTCGCCTTCTCGTACTCCTTGCTATCTGCAAGGCACATTCGTTTATCCGCGATTTTATAGTAGAAGTAGTGCGCGAGAATTTCTATAATCTCGACGAGAAGGTGAGCTATGCCAATTTCAACGAGTTCTTTAACGAAAAGAAGTATCTACACCCAGAACTAGAGAGGCTGTCCGATCAGACCATTCGTAAGATGCGTCAAACGGCATTCAGAATACTGGAACAAACCGAATTGGTGGAATCTGCCAAGACGGGAATACTCCATCGCCCTTATCTCACCGAAAAGGTTGAACAGCTCATTGTGAAGGACAACCCCAAGTGGCTTTCCATCTATCTCTATTCCAATGATGAAATCAGTAAGCTAACCCATTGATATGACTAACATCACACAAGATATTGATACGCTTTTCGAGGGTGTTTATAATAAATTGTTGAATCCTGAATTTGGCAAGAATCTTGGTGGGGAACTTCCTATCTTCATCCAACCTTTCCATCCAGGCCTACAAGGTGAAATCCCAACCCAGATAAATCGGCTGATGAACAGGTTAAGCAAGGTCGGGAAGACAAGTGTAAACATCAATCTATACGACATTTGTCTGGATATACTCAGACAGGAGAATTTACTCAATCCTATTCTTGAAGGAGAGAAAGACATCGACAGCGATGCGATTATCTCAACTTTCGATGGAGTTCTCGATGTGCAGACTGCGGTACTGCCTCTAATTCAGGGTAGAATAGAGGAAACGAATCCCGATTTCGTGTTCATCACAGGAGTGGGCAGCGTTTATCCTTTTGTCCGCTCGCACACTATTCTCAATAATATTGACGAACTGGCGTTAAAGAATAATCTGTTACTGTTCTTTCCTGGCGAATACGACAGACTACATTTGAAGCTCTTTGGAAAAATCTCCGATGAGACCTACTATCGAGGACAAAATTTAGACGATCTAAAAGACTAAGAACAATTACTATGATACAAGAAGAAATCTACGCTAAAGATATTAGTCGCCCCATCAATGGCGTAATTAAGGCAAGCAGCACCTCTGATTTGACCACCGAGGTGGACGAGTTTGTTGTTACATCCGAACAGCTGAAACTGCTGCCAGATCTTTTCTCAACACTGGTTGAACCCGCATCTAAGAGTTATGTTTGGATTTCAGGCGACTTCGGAAGTGGTAAATCACACTTGCTGAAAATCCTCTCCTACGTACTGGCAAACAACTTTGAGATAGACGGTAAGAAATGTGCCGATGTGTTTGCGGAGAAGGCCTCTGCTGACTTTGAGTTGAAGGGCAACATCATCAAGGCATGCCGAATACCCACTAAGAGCATTTTGTTCAACATTCAGGAAATTTTTGATGGGCTTGGCAAGACGAAGGTTTCCGACCCTGTGCTGGCCATCTTCATGAAGGAGTTCAACCGTATGCTGGGCTACGATGAGAAGCAGTATGAAGTGGCTAATATAGAGCGTTATTTCGAGGGAAATGATAAGTACGCTTGGCTGAAGTCAGAATACCAAAATAGATTCGGACAGTCTTGGGAAGATGCCCGTAAGAGCATACAGTTCCGTCAGCAGAACCTCGCTGAGATTTTCGCCGAAATGGAGGGCACTACTCTTGAGGTGGCATTGAACAACATCAAGACCCAGCTTAATAATTATCGCCTCGACATTGATGGCTTTGCCGATTTAGTGAAGCTTTATCTGGACAAGAATCCAGGCTTGCGCCTTATCTTTTTCGTAGATGAGGTGGCCCAGTTCGTCGGAAAGGACGTGCATCGCATGCTTAGCCTGCAGACCATCGCCGAAGACCTTGCTGACCGTACCGAAGGTCGTTGTATCTTGATGGTCACGTCGCAGATGGATATTGATGCCACTCTCGGAAATCTAGAGCAGCAACAGGAAAACGACTTCTCGCGGATTCAGGGTCGCTTTACCACTCGTGTCAATCTTACCAGTGCCAACGCCGACGAGGTGATACAGCGTCGTCTGCTTGAAAAGAAGCCAGAACCCCGACAGATACTCCGTAAGGTCTATGACGAGCAGAAGGTGTTCATCAAGAGTATGTTCAACTTCGGCGACAACAGTCAGTTTAGAACAAACTATAAGGGTGATGCGCATTTCGCCATCGATTTTCCATTTGTCGATTATCAGTTTGACCTGCTACAGCGATCTATCATCGAGCTGAGTAAGAACAATGCCTTCAGCGGAAAACATACCTCCGTGGGTGAGCGTTCTTTGCTGACCATCACTCAACAAGTCGCTATAACATATAAGGACAAGGATTTAGACCATATCGTACAGTTCTGCGATATGTATGAGGGGCTCCGTGGTATTCTTCAGACCAAGATACAGAGTGATATTCAGCAGGCCGAGCGCACGCTGAACGATGATTTGGCATTAAAGGTTCTGAAGACCCTCTTCCTCGTCAAGTACGTCAAGGGATTCCCCTCTACCAAGGAGAATATCACCAAGATTCTGATGCCCACGCTTGATACCGATTTCCCTGCCTTCATGAGCGACATTCAAGAAGCACTCAACGTGCTGGTACGCAAGTCGTACATCGAGAAGGGTGCAAACGATGAATACCACTATCAGACGAATGAGGAGAAGGACATCGAAACCGAAATCAAAAATGAGGATCTTTCCGCAGATGCACTAAACAATGAATTGAAGAAGATCTTCAGTGCCGACATCTTCGACGACTCAAAGATTAAGTTGTCCACCTTCAAGATTTTCTCTTACGGCCGCATTGTTGACGAACAGCAAGACGGGCGCGATGCCGACATCTACATCCATTTCATCACACCGCTTACGCAGTTGGCACATACCGACCAGCAGGCTATGTGCGCTTACTCTATGCAGCACCCCGACCAGTTGGTAGTGGTGCTGGGCGAAGACAAGTATATGGCAGAAGACCTCGCCATGTATAAGAAGGCCGACAAGTGTCTCTTACGCTTACTCTCCAGCAATAACGACAACTATCGCCAACAGATTATTTCCGATAAGCGTAGAATCAACAGTCAGCGTCGGGAAAACATCGTAGCCCGACTCTCCGAACTTACCAAGAATGCCCGCCTATATATTGCCGGACAGGAAATCACCCCCAGCAAGATCACGGATATTAAAACGCGCCTCTCTGACGGGATGAAGGAACTGGTCGATCAGGTTTATCGTAACCTGAAGATGCTCACCATCGAGTATGATGACTCGATGTTGAAGAATATCATTTCCAGTACGACATTAGATACTGCACTCTGCAGCGAGGGAGTCGATGTCTGTGCCCAAGAGGTATTTAACCACATTCAGCGCAACAAGCAGCTGAGCATCCGCTCGAAGGTAAAAGACCTTGTAGATTATTTTAGGCAAGCACCCTACGGCTGGTATCAAACGGCCACATTGTGCTTGCTGGCAAAGCTTTACAAGACAGATAAGATTTCCATGCAGAGCAGTGGTGGCCCCGTAGCCGACCGTGACCTTTACTACCATCTCACTAACAGTGGCGCACAGGCTACGCTGATCGTTGATATTGAAGAGGCTATATCGCAAAGTCAGGTGACCAAGCTGAAAAATCTCTATCGTGAGTTTTTCAACGATGAGAATTGTGCCGCACAGACAGCCAAGGATGTGCATACTCGATTCATAGAGCGACTCAATAAGGAGATTGATACGCTGCGCTCCGTCAAGGCTCAATGGCCATTTAAGTTTGTGGAGCCAGTGGAGCAAGTCGTCGAAAAACTGCAGATTGCCAGTCGCAGTGTCTTCCCCAGCCTTTACGCCAAGACCAAGCAACTTGAAGATATTCTGGACGACAAGGAGTTGGCTGACACCATCAGCCAGTTTGTTGCGAGTCCCCAGTTTGAGATATTCAAGAAGATCGACACGCTGAAAAAGGGCAATCTGGCTAACGTGGCTTTAGTAAATCCTGAACTCCAGGCGAAGCTGGATAAAATCTATCATTCGGCAACACCATGGACACAGATGGCTGAAGGTAAACAGGCCCTCGAAGCCATGACCGGCGAGATCAAGTCCATGCAAGATGAAGCACATGGCAGCATCAAGGCGCAGATAGAAGAAAAGCGCAGTGCACTGTTGTCTCTTCCTGCTTATCCACAACTTACTGATGAGCAGAAGGATATTGTCGCCCAGATATTCGACAAACTCTCGGCAAAGGCAGATGCGGAGAGGTTTATTGGGAATCTAAGAGCCATGACCACCGATGTAACCAACGGCTATAATCATGGTTTGGACTATATCAACCGTTGCATGGAGCAAGCCAATGCCAAAAAGATGGTATCGAGGTACGAGGCGATGGATGTAAACTTCGATAAGGCCCTGTTGGAAACAAAAGAGGATGTACAGCGTTATATCTATGCACTTCATGCTCGCCTTGACAGCTTCATCGATGACAACAAGAATATCATGCTGAATTAAAAAAGAACACGATATGGCAACAAACACATCGGCACTGAAAACTTTTGCACAGCAGACCCGTGCCAAACTCGTATCGCTTGTCTCTACCAAGATGCGGTATGTGCTCCACGAGGACACGGCTGAACTGCGTGGCTATGCAGCGCAGATAGACCGACTACGCAAGGAGATTGCTGCAAAATCGGAGCAGCAGGTTATCGAGGAGGTGGCCTACACCTGGTTCAACCGTGTGATGGCGCTTCGCTTCATGGATGCCAACGGCTATAATACTCCTATGGTGGTAACACCCGTACAAGGACAGCAGCGTCCCGAAATCTTACAGGAGGCCATGGGGGGCATCGTAGATGACGACCTGAAGCTCTCCGCCGGTGATAAGCTGCTACCCGAACAGCCGCTTTATCGCAAATTATTAGTGGCTGTGTGCAACCAGTTGGGCGAGAGTATGCCGTTCCTCTTCGAGCGCATTGCCGACTACACCGAACTGTTGATGCCCGACGACCTGCTGTCTGCCCAGAGCTTTGTGAGCGACATTCGCCAGGGCATGACCGATGAGGATTGTCAGAATGTGGAAATCATGGGCTGGCTCTACCAGTTTTACATCACCGACCGCAAGAAGGATGCCGAGGCTCACAAGAGTCGCAAAGGTGGACTGAAGAGTGACGAGCAGGCCGCTGCCACCCAGCTGTTTACACCCCACTGGATTGTGCGCTACATGGTAGAGAACAGCTTGGGTCGTATATGGATGACGCTGCACCCGGATAGCAGGCTCATCAACAGCATGCCCTACTATATCAAGCCTATGGAGGGTCAGACCGATGTGATACCCGAACATATACACAGTGCAAAGGACATCAAGTTTCTCGACCCCTGCATGGGCAGCGGTCATATCCTGGTCTATGCCTTCGACCTCTTCGCGAAGATGTACGAGGAGGAGGGAATGATGAGCAAAGACATCCCTGCTCTTATCCTGCAACACAACCTCTACGGTATGGACATCGACCGCCGCTGCTATCAGCTCACCTGCTTTGCCCTCACTATGAAGAGCCGTGCCTATTATGGCCGTTACCTGCGCCATACCGTGCAACCAGCAGTCATCGCCCTGCAAGCGATAGACCACGACGTGATTGATGCTTCAGGCAGCTGGGGGGAAGATTCGCTGATGTGGCAGTTTGAAAACCTCGACACCATCGGATCATTGTTGAAGGTGTCGGCAGAAGACTATGCGGCTATCCAAGTGAACACGGGCTTGTGGGCTACGCAAAGCCATCTGCTCAAAACACAGGCGTTGTTCCTTTCGGAGAAGTATGATTGTGTGGTGACAAATCCACCGTATCTTGGGAAGGGTATGGGAAAGGTTTTAAAAAAATTTGTTGAAGTTTACTATCCAGATAGCAAGTATGATTTGATGGCGGCATTTATGGAACGCAACTTCAGTTTAAACTCAGCGAATGGTCGATCTGCCATGATTAACCAACATAGCTGGATGTCTAATTCGAGTTATAAACGTTTACGAGAGAAAATAATAGAAAATTACTTTGTAGAGTCATTATTGCACCTAGGTCCAAGGACTTTTCCTGAAATTAGTGGAGAATTAGTACAAAATGCTACTTTTGTTATTGCCAAATGTGCTCCTACACATAAAGGTCATTATATTAAATTGATTGACTTTAAAGATGCCACATTAAAAAATGACAAGACATTAGAGGCAATAAATAATTCAAACTGCAGATGGCATTATGCATCTCATCAGAAGAATTTTATTAAATTGCCAGGATATACATTTACTAGCTATTGGCTTCCTGAAAAGATTATAAATATCTTTTATGAAAACAATAAAGTTGGCGATGAATTAGATACCAAACTTGGTATGTCAACCAATGATAATGGTAGATTTCTACGCGATTGGTTTGAAGTAAGTTATAGCAATACATGTTTTGAGAGGAAAAATAGCGACAAAAAGATCTTTGTTCAAAAATGGTTTCCTTATAGCAAAGGTGGCGAAACACGTAAATGGTATGGAAATTTAATTCAAATTATTAATTGGGAAGATAATGGTAAAGAAGTTAAGGATTTAGCGTCAGCTTTATATGGTAGCTATTCAAGGACATGCAAGAATACTCAACATTTTTTCAAAGCTGCGATAACTTGGAGTTTAATTGCTTCTGGTTTTAATTCTTTTAGATACCTTCCAACTGGTAGTGTGCTGGGAGATGCTGGCCCTGTTTGCTTTGTAAAAAACAATATCAATTATGTTTTAGCTCTCCTAAATTCAAAGGTTGTACAAGCTATCATCCCTGCTATCAATCCAACAATGAATAGAAGTACGGGTGTTATTGATGGAATACCATTAATATGGAGAACGTCTAGTGATGTGGATGATATGGTTGATGAAAGCATTACCATATCCAAGCTCGATTGGGATGCCCACGAAACCTCATGGGACTTCCAGTCCAATGAGCTTTTGACCATCAACAAGACTAATTTTCTTGACGTTATCAACGACTATGCAGCCGTAAAGAATATCTGCATCGAGCCAGCTGCAGCAGAGCCGTCATCGTTGAAATGGCACGTGGATATGTATGAGATGAAATGGGAAGCCAAGTTCCTCCAGTTGCACAAGAATGAAGAAGAACTCAACCGACAGTTTATTGAGATATACGGTCTGCAAGATGAACTGACACCCGATGTGCCGCTCAATGAAGTGACCATCCTACAGAAAGGCGAAATCAGCATTGAGGACAACGAGATAGTTTGGCACGAAGATGTAATCATCAAGCAGTTTATCAGTTATCTTGTGGGCTGCTTCATGGGGCGCTACTCCGTAGATAAGCCAGGACTGATTATTGCCAGCCAAAACCAGAACCTTGACGAGTTGGGGTTGAAGGTTGATGGACTCGACAATGGCGCAGAAGACACCCTGACGATAGACGATGACGGCATCATCCCCATCGTGCAGGAAGAGAATTTCTTTGCCGACGATATGACAGAGCGCATTGAGGAGGCACTAAAGTTGCTCTTTGGTGAGGAGAAGTTCCACGAGAATATGCGCTATATCAATCAAGCGCTTGGTAGCACACTGCGCGACTATCTCTATAAGAGCTTCTATGCCGACCACTGTGCGATGTACAACGTAAAGGGAGCCAAGCGACCCATCTACTGGATGTTCTCATCGAAGATGGGCGAGAAGGCGAAGAAGGGTTACTTCCGTGCACTGGTGTATATGCACCGCATGGACGGAGATACACTCTCGAAGCTCCATTCAGAGTATGTGCATCCTTACCTCGAAAAGGTGCAACAGCAGCTGTTAGAGGCCGAGGAACAATCGGGCCGCGACGACCTAAGCACCGCCCAGCGCAACAAGGCTTTGGCACGCGAAAACGAACTGCACGAGCAGATACGAGAGGTGGAGCAGTTTGCTACCCGACTGGCAGAAATGGCCACCCACCGTCAGACCATTGACCTCGACGACGGCGTGAAAGCCAACTACCCGTTGTTCTATCCGCTGGTAGAACCAGTGAAAGGTTTGGATAAAACAGAAGAATAATATGGACTGGAAAGAAAAAGCAATACGAATCTTAGAGGATAGTCTGTACCCTATACCCACCGAACTCAATGAACTGGATTGGAAGAGCGGATTATCAAGCAAAACCGAGCGTCTGGCTCAGCATCTGTGCGCTTTCTCCAACTACAAAGGAGGCGGCCTTTTAGTCTTTGGTGTAAACAATGATGCTACCTTTGCTCCACTGTCGCAAGCAGAGATAGAAAAGACCGTGCAGACACTGGGTAATATAGCCAAAAACAATCTGTCGGTCTCTATTCCTATCGAACATTCAGTGCAGAGCTATAAAGATCACTCGCTACTATTTGTACATATACCTGAAAACCCTGACAAGCCTGTACACCTTCGGGGTAAGAACATATTTGATGCTTACACGCGATCGGCTGGTGAGACCGTGAAGATGTCGCGTACACAAATCAAGTCGCTCATAGCCGACTCGCAGGGCAACCCGTTTGAAAAGCGAGTTGCTCGTGAGAATGTTTCGTTAGGCGACCTGCTCATGACATTAAACTATCAGAAGTTCTATGAATTGCTGGAACGTGAGATTCCAAAGGAGAAAAGCATCATTGCCCGTCGGTTAGAAGAGTTTGGACTGTGTAACAAGCATGAAGGAGGTTGGGACATCACCAATATGGGAGCCATTTTGTTTGCCAATGACATCCGCACATTTGATAAACTGAAGGGACATACCGTAGTAGTTCGCAAATATGTTGGCTCAAATAACAGAGAGTTAATCTCCGAATAGTTTGGGGCGTATGGTTATGCGGTTGGCTTTGAAGGACTGGTGGATTATATCATGAAGCTCACTTCCACGGAAGAAATCGACGTGATGCGTAAGTCGAAGCCTACATATCCAAGAGTAGCTATAAGAGAGTTGGTGGCCAATGCCCTGATTCATCAAGATTTTTCAGTAGAGGGTATGCAGGTAACCATCGAGATATTCTCTAACAGACTGACGATTACCAATCCAGGTCCACCACTGAACGATGTGAACAGACTATTAGACTTGCCACCACAATCACGTAACGAGGACCTGGCACAGACCATGTATATGTTGGGGATTTGTGAGCGTCGAGGTAGCGGAATTGATAGAGCCGTAGAAGCCATCGAAAAAATGTATCTTCCAGCTGCCAAGTTTGCAAAAGGCGAGTCATTTACGAGGGTATTCCTTTATCCTCGGAAGTCTATATCCGACATGACCAAGCAAGAAAAGGTCGCCGCCTGCTATCAGCATGCTTGCTTGATGTATGAAGACAGCAGTCCTATCAACAACAAGTCTGTAAGAGACAGGTTTGAGATAGATGATAAGCATTCATCTGTGGCTTCAAGAATTATTGCAGACACGGTAGAGGCAGGCTTCATAAAGATTTCAGATGAAAACATCAAATCGAAGAAGTATGCCACATACATACCATATTATGGTTGATTCTTATTTGCAAAGTAAATTCCAATATCATGTAATCTACTGAATATCAGTATATTTTTATTTGCAAAGTAAAATCCAAGGCTAAGAAATGTCAGAGAGCAATAAAGATAAAATAGAAAAAGTCCTCAATGGTCTGTTTGAAAAGAACAGGTTTGTATTCTGGTATAACGAGGGCGGAGAGATGAAGGACTTTGCCACAGCGTTGACAATCCGTGGGGTAGAGTTTCTCGCATTAGACAGCAACGCCTTCACCGTTAAGTATCATATTCTGAAGGGAGAGCAGCCCGAAAGAGGATGGCTGATATATAGTGCCCATGAGCGTCCGACCGATGAGGACAACTGGCTACTCGACTTGGAGGTACAGGGCACGCTCTTCTCGGCAGATATGGCATCACTGTGGGCAGCCGAGTGTGGCATACCGCTAGAACTGAAGGAGAAAGTGGTAGATGCTCATTACGATTTCTTCAAACTGGCAGACAACCGTCGCCGCATCACTCCACGGCTACGGCAAGGCATGGATGTTGAGGTTATAAAACGGCAGATGATGGCAGTGGTCTGCAAGGCTGACCCTACCTGCGACCAGCTGACATGGGCTTTGGCACAAGAGGCTTTGGATGGTGGATCCGATATGACGGATAAAATGGAGAAATACCATCTGAATGATGTGTATTGGACAGAGGTGGAACAGGTATTTGGTTACCATCAAGAGCATGCTGTCAAGACACTTCTCATCGTGCTGTTCCGTGAGGATATGGACAGGTATCTGACTTCACCGACGCTGACCAATGAGGCACATATCTTTATGCGCGACTGGCGAGACAGCCGTCAGTATGGCCAACTATATAAGGACTGGGCAAACAAGCTCGAAGCTGAACTGGGTATCAAGACTATCGTTCAGGGGGAACCCATAGAGAGATTGGTGGCCATTGAGACCTTCCCCTGTATAGATAAGATAATTGCTCAATATCTGCAACGCAATGTGCTTGACAGCACGATGACGGTGGATGATATGGAGACCATCGTGGATGAGCGGGAACACAAGATATTCTTCCCAGTGGCGGCGCATACTATCTATGCCTTGCTGGAGGCAAGGAGGATGATGGAAGAGATTGACCAGAAGATGACGGGACTTATCATCAACTCGCCAGAAGAAGGCTTCAAACTCTATGCTCAAAGCCTCTACTCCATCGACCTGCATTATAGGCACTACATCAGAGAGGCACGACAGGCAGAAAGTACGAATCTGCTGCCTGACGTTACCACGATGGTGCAAAATGTCTATACCAACAGCTACCTGATGCAACTCGCCAAGAAATGGCAACCATTGGTAGATAGCATGGATAAATGGCACATCAACAATGTTATCAGTCAGCGGCATTTTTATCAGTATCATGTCAGCCCATTTGTAGAGCGAGGGGTCAGGGTGTTTGTTATCATCAGCGATGCCCTGCGGTATGAGACAATGGTAGAGTTGGAACAACGAATAGCCCAGGCGAACCGTATGGTAACCTATCTCAAAGACCCTATGCTCTCCACGCTCCCCTCCTATACCCAACTGGGTATGGCGGCATTGCTCCCCCACAAAGTGTTGTCGTATGAGAAGAATCAAGACACGGTGTATGCCGATGGAATGAGTACCGCTGGCACGGATACCCGAAAGAAGGTGTTGCTGCAGTATGTTCCCAAAAGTATGGCTATCACGGCGGAAGACCTCCTGCTGATAGAAAAGCCGAGAAACTATTTTAAGGATTACGACCTAATCTATATTTATAGTAATCATATAGACCAAACCGGGGATAAGAAGGCCACGGAACATGAGGTATTTGAAGCCACGGAGACGGAATTTGACCAGATAGTAAAGTTAGTGAAGTTTATTAGCAGCGGCAATGGCTCAAATATCTTGATTACGGCTGATCATGGTTATATCTACCAGAATGAAGAGCTTGACGAAAGTGATTTTACCGACTTTAAGGCAATGGGTGATTATTTCATAGAGAATCGCCGCTTTGTCATCGGTCCTTGTCTGACGGAGGGGGATGCTGTCAAGACATGGAACAGCGAGAATGTGGGGCTGAAAGAAGGGATGCAGATGCAGACCTGCAAAGGACTGAACAGGATACGCAAGCAAGGTTCCGGTAGCCGATTCGTTCATGGTGGTAGCATGCCGCAAGAGGTAGTGGTGCCGGTGCTTCATGTGAATGTGAAGAAAGACAGTGATGTGGGTAATGTGGATGTGGATGTGCTGAACAAGCGATCTCGCCTTACTACCAACAAGCAGACTATCAGCTTCTATCAGACAGATGTGGTAACTGAAAAGCAGAAAGCGTTGGTTTTGAGGATTGGTTTTTATGACAGTCAAAACGAACTCATCTCTGATACAGTTACACTGACCTTCGACAGCGAGAACCCCGATAGCGTGCAGCGAGAACAAAAGCACGCATTCGTATTCAAAAATCAATTGTCGAAGCTCAACCATCAAGAAGTAATCTTGAAGATGGAGAAACAGTTAGTGGGAACAGATCAGTTTGCGCCCTATAAGCAGGAAGCTTACAAGGTGAGTGTGATGTTTAATGATGATTTTTAGAAGATGGACGAATTAGATATAAAGCTCAATGAATATTATAGTGGCAAGGTTGTCAGAAAAGACCTTACCAAGAGCATCAAGGAAGGTGCCAACGTACCCAGCTATGTGTTGGAGTATCTGTTGGGCATGTATTGTGCCACCGATGATGAGGAAGATATAGCCAACGGCGTAGAGATGGTGAAGCGTGTCCTTGCCGAAAACTATGTGCGGCCAGATGAAGCAGAAATGATAAAGGCCAAGATACGTGAACGAGGCCACTATAAGATCATCGATAAAGTATCTGCAAAACTCAGCGAGCGAACGGACAGCTATGTCGGCGAAATCTTCAATATCAACATCAGCGGAGTGCATATAGATGACAGCTACATTAAGAAGTTCGACAAGTTGCTATGTGGCGGAATATGGTGCATCCTCGATCTGGAGTACATTTACGATGAGAATACAAAGGGTACACCTTTTCATATCGCATCTTTGAAGCCCGTACAGATGCCATCTACCGATATGGAGGATTTCGTGGAGTATAAAAGGAACTTTACGCTGGAGGAGTGGATTAATGTGATTTGCCGTAGTGTAGGCATGGAGCCGAATAATCTTGATGAGCAGACACGCTGGCACTTGGTAGCACGCATGATACCTTTCGTTGAGAATAACTATAATTTCTGCGAACTGGGACCGCGAGGGACGGGTAAGTCATACGTTTACGACGAACTGTCACCTTACTCCATCCTAATCTCTGGTGGTCAGACCACCGTGGCCAACCTATTCTATAATATGGGTAGGCATCAAGTAGGCTTGGTGGGCACATGGGACGTCGTGGCCTTCGACGAGGTATCTGGTATCAATATGAAGGATAAGGACGGCATCCAGATTATGAAGGGCTATATGGCCAACGGCTCATTCAGCCGAGGCAAGGAAAGCATCAATGCCAACGCCTCTATGGTTTTTGTGGGCAACATCAACGGCAGTATAGAGAACTTGGTCAAAGTAAGTCATCTGCTTGCTCCGTTCCCCAAAGAGATGATTGATACAGCATTCTTTGACCGTTTTCATCTCTATCTGCCTGGTTGGGAAATACCTAAGATGCATCCCGAGTACTTTACGGATGCTTTTGGCTTTATCTCTGATTATTTTTCTGAGTGCCTACGTGAGCTTCGGAAAATAAGTTATGCAGATGCCATTCATCGCTATTTCAGACTTGGCAGGGATCTTAACCAACGTGATGTGATAGCTGTGAAGAAAACGGTAAGTGGCATGCTGAAGCTATTATTTCCTGATGGAAAATTTGAGAAGGAGGATGTCCGCAAGTGTTTGGAGTATGCTTTGGTAGGCCGGCGTCGAATCAAAGAGCAATTGAAAAAGATTGGTGGACTGGAGTTCTACGACGTTCACTTTAGCTATATTGACTTCGAAGATGGCGAAGAGAGATTTGTGACCACCCCTGAGAATGGCGGATCGGCACTTATACCAGAGGGAGAATTGCAGCCAGGCTCTCTATATAGCGTAGCTCATCAGTCGGGTGAGGTTAACATGGGATTGGTGCGCCTCGATCTACAGGTAATGCCTGGCAATGGGAAATTCACTCATACAGGGTTTGGTAGTGGAAGTGCCATCAGCGACGAACTGAAGGAAGCAGTGAACTATTGCCGTTCAAACCTTAGCAGGATAAGTCAGGATGCAAAATTCTCAGAGAGCGAGATGCACCTGAAAGCCACCGACATCAATGGTCTTGGCACAATGGAAGGGTTGGAACTGGGAGCTTTCATCTCCCTTGTGTCAGGCTTGACAAGTCGCCCTGTTCAATCACAGATGTGCGTACTCGGATCAATGAGTATTGGTGGAACAATTATTCCAACCGCAGATTTGCCCGGAGCTTTGCAGATTGCACAAGATGCCGGTGCTAAGCGTATTCTCATCCCAGTAGCCGATATGCTGCAATACTCCAAAGTGCCAGCAGACTTAATCTCCAAATTCAGCTTGGAGGTATATTCCGCCCCCGTGGATGCTGCGTTCAAGGCGTTGGGGATAAAATAGGAACGCATAAGATTTCAAGAGATAACCCGAACATAGAAGCACCTATCTTCGGGTTATTCTATTATTACTGTCCGCTA